>CAJFTV010000111.1 GCA_904420055.1 Candidatus Alloscillospira gallinarum
GAACTGTTTCCGAAATATTAAAACAGCGTTGAAAACTTCATGATTTAAGTCAGCAAACAGAAACTGTTAGAATACCACAGGCCGCGCATTTGCACTGCGCGCAAAATTCTTGACATGAATAAATCCCGGGAATATACTCATGATACTGGGTGCAAAAGCCCATGACACATGTGTGGCATTCTCAGGCATTTTTGAAGTTCGCTCAAAAAATTATTAAGGAGGAATTGTAATTATGCAGTCAAAATTTTTTATCTGCCGTCACTGCGGCAACCTGGTCGGTATGGTAAACGACGCCGGAGTTCCCATTGTCTGCTGCGGTGAGAAGATGGAGGCGCTCATTCCCAACACGGTTGAGGCCAGCGGTGAAAAACATATTCCTGTGGTCACATTAGAAGACAATGTCCTTCGCGTAAAAGTGGGAAGTGCAGACCACCCCATGCTCCCGGAGCACTACATACAGTGGGTATATGTCCAGACGGAAAACGGCGGACAGCGCAAGGCGTTAAAGCCCGGCGACGCTCCCCGCGTCTCTTTCTGCCTCGGCGGTGACAAGGCAGTTGCCGTCTATGCCTATTGCAATCTCCACGGGCTGTGGGCAACAGAGCTGTAAAAGCATAATTTAACGCCTGCCTGGATTAATCCGGGCAGGCGTCTTTACGGTATACCATAATAAAACTACAGGTATCTCCCGGTGACACTCCGGGGGATATTTTTTATTTCCTCCGGCGTACCGGCAGCGACAATCCTGCCGCCCTCCTCTCCTCCGCCGGGTCCCATATCTATAACATAGTCGGCATGGCGTATGACGTCCAGGTCGTGTTCAATCACAATAACCGTCGCCCCGTTTTGAATAAGTGTCTGAAATACTTTCAAAAGAGTCTGCACGTCCAGCGGATGAAGCCCTATGGTCGGCTCGTCAAATACAAAAACCGAATCGTTCTGACTTCTCCCCATCTCGCTTGCAAGCTTTAATCTCTGTGCTTCACCGCCGGAAAGGCTGGGCGTCTCCTCCCCTAATGTGAGATACCCAAGGCCCAGGTTCTCAAGCACCTGGAGCCTCTGGCAGACGAGCTTCATGTCACGGCAGGCGTCTATTGCCGTGTGAACATCCATCGCCATCAAATCCGGCAGAGTATACCGCTGTCCGTCTTTACCCGTGTAGTGAACCTTTTCCGCCTCTTTTCCATACCGTGCCCCGCGGCATTCCGGGCACGGGATATCCACGTCCGGCAAAAACTGCACATCAAGGCTTATGCTGCCGGTTCCGTCGCACACAGGACAGCGCAGCTTTCCGGTGTTATAGGAAAAGTCGCCGGCTTTATAGCCGAGCTGCCTTGCCTCCTGGGTTCTCGCGAAAATTTTCCGGAGCTCGTCATGTATATTCGCATACGTCGCCACGGTGGAACGGACATTTATGCCGATTGGTGTGGCGTCAATTAGTTTAACATGCCCTATCCCCTCTGCCGTAACAGACTTAACATGGTCAGGCAGCGGCTTTCCAGCAGTTGCCGCTGCCAGCCCGGGAACAAGACTCTCCAAAATAAGCGTAGTCTTTCCGGAGCCGGATACACCTGTAACGGCCGTAAGCCGCCCCTTTGGTATTTTTACATCAAGTGGCTTCACTGTGTGGATAGCCGACGTGGACAGGCATATACTCCCCTCGGCAAACAGCTGTCTCCCATTCTGATATTTTCCAGCGCACTCTCCTGAATTTGCCGACAAAAACGGCCCTATAAGGGAAGCTGGATTTCGCGCCATATCCTGAACTGTCCCCTGGGCAATTACATATCCGCCGCCGGCCCCCGCCTGAGGTCCCATTTCGACAATCCAATCCGCTGTGGAAAGAATCTGCGTATCGTGGTCAACCAAGACAACCGAGTTGCCGTCGGCAATCAAATCCCGCATTACCCCGGTGAGTCCCACAATATTTGAAGGGTGCAGACCGATAGAAGGCTCATCAAGCACATATAAAACACCCGTGGTGCGGTTTCTCACGGCCCGGGCGAGCTGCATTCTCTGCCGCTCCCCGGTGGACAGCGTCGAGGCGGCGCGGTCAAGGCTGAGATATCCAAGCCCCAAATCCATAAGGCGCTTTGCCGCCGTCATAAAAGACTCACAAATACTTACAGCCATGGGACGCATTTCCTCTGGAAGAGATTCAGGCACTCCCCTCACCCATTTTATAAGCTCTGAGAGCGGCATTGTACAGGCCTTATCCAGAGATATTCCGCGCAGCTTCGGCCCGCGGGCCTCCTCCGACAGACGTGTGCCGCCGCAATCCGGGCAGATATCTTCCCTTAAAAATTTCTCCACCCGTTTCATGCCCTTTTCGTCCTTTACCTTGGCAAGAGCATTTTCCACGGTATACACCGCGTTGTAGTATGTAAAATCCAGTTCACCAGCCTGATTGGAATTTTTCGATTTATATAAAATATGTTTTTTCTCCGCCGGGCCGTCAAAGACAATCTCCCGTTCTTTTTCTGTCAGCTCACAGAACGGCACATCTGTGCGGACCCCCATCTCCCGGCAGACATCAACCATAAGCGACCACATAAGCGAGTTCCATGGTGCCACCGCCCCCTGCTCAATTGTAAGCGTCTCGTCCGGAACCAGCGTATTCCTGTCAACAGTACGCACAATTCCGGTTCCACCGCAGGTGCGGCAGGCCCCCTGGCCGTTAAAAGCCAGCTCTTCCGCCGACGGCGCGTAAAAATGCACGCCGCAGTCAGGACAAACCAGTTCTTTTCCCGCCGCAACCGCAAGGGTCGGCTTTAGATAATGTCCGTTGGGACAGCGGTGGTCCGCAAGCCTTGAAAACATAAGGCGCAGGCTGTTTAACAGCTCCGTCCCTGTACCGAAAGTGCTGCGTATACCCGGAACTCCCGGCCGCTGGTGCAGCGCAAGTGCCGCCGGTACATACAGCACCTCATCTACCTGGGCTTTGGCCGCCTGCGTCATGCGCCTTCTCGTGTAGGTTGAAAGCGCCTCCAGATACCTTCTGGACCCCTCCGCATACAGAACCCCCAACGCAAGAGACGATTTGCCGGAACCGGACACGCCGGCAATCCCCACAATTTTATTAAGCGGGATATCCACGTCAATATTTTTCAGGTTGTGCACTCTCGCACCCCGAACTTTAATTTTATCAATCATACTGCCTCACCCGATTTATCTCAATAAAAAACCATTTTCTCTGTCCATGCTGGCATTTACAAATGCCGCCGTGACAAGAATGCAGAAATTCAAAATATGCCGCCCCCATAGAGACAAAATGCAGCCGGTATTTCTGATTTATTATACCATGCCGCTTTCCCGTTTTCCATATAGCCGGCATTCTCTCCCAGTCATAAAACAGACGCCACAGGTTTTTTCCCGTGGCGTCTGTTTTCTCTGCTGTATCGCACAAGCGAGGAAGCCGCTGAAATTTTTCACACAGCACATATCCCACTGTCCAATACTGAATAGTCCTTCATTTAGAACATAATCTGATGCGGCAGTCTCGCATTTTTAATTCCCTCAAGGTCCAGGCCGTAATGCTCCGCGTTGTACTCGTCCAGCGCGTCGGCAAGCGACATATAGACGCCGGGATATACAGAGCCCGGGCCGCCCTGGGTAATACAGGGGATAAAGTGCTTGTCTCCGCATGCCTCTATTGTGCGGTAGAGTTGCTCTTTGCAGTTTTCATCTGTCCAGCCGTTGAAGTCAACCGACTTGTTGTCAATTGCGCCCATAAATGTAATCTTGTCGCCGTATTTCTTAATAAGCTCCGGCACATTATTGCTTTCAACACAGCCCTGCCATACGTCAATGCCCATCTCAATCATCGCAGGCACAAGGTTTGCCGCGTAGCTGTCGCTGTGGTGTACAATCAGCTCAACGCCGTGGTCATGGAAGTATCCGTAAATCTGTTTGTAGGAGTCAACGAAAAAGTCCTCAAACATGCTGGGGCGCAAAAAGGAGTTAATCGAGCTTCCCCAGTCGTCATGGTGCAGTATTGCGTCCGGGTGGAGCTGTGAACACAAGTCCTCTGCCAGCTTCAGCTCAAACTCCGTGAGATACTTAATCATATCGTGCATCTCATCAGGATATATCATGTAGTACTCAAGTGCATCTTCCATTGAGCAGAGATAGTGGCTCATCTCGAAAAGTCCCGGGGCATAAAATGCAGTCTTATAGGCCTTTGTCCCGTCCACCTTGCTGTATATCTCCTTGAACATGTCCCACTCCTCCTGGGAGTAGTCCATAACGGGAGCGTGTACATAGTCTCTCCAGTGCTCGATATCTTTTACAACGATTTTGTCCGGGGTGTGCACAGGAAAAGCACCCGGCACATTCTCAGGATATGACCTGGTTACTCCCCAAACGTCAACCTTGTCCATTTCTCCCTTGGCTATAGAAGAATTGGAGTGCATGGCATAGGGATAAAACAGAAGCTGAAGAGCCTCGTACTGATTTACAAGCCTGTCCGGCTTCCCGCCTTTCACCACTTCCCGCATGTTTTCTTTTGCTGTTAACATTGATTACCCTCCTTATTTTTGTTGCCTTATTAAATTATATAGTTACACCTGCGTCACAAATCCACAGGCAAACATTCTGAAATATTCCTGTCCCGCCCTATTCCGCAAATGTACGGGTACATAAATACACGTCCTTACTGACAGCATTTAGCATATATGTATTATAAATATTATATTTCTTTTTGTGTGAATAGTCAAATATAATTTAGCTTGCCGAACATAATTTTACATTGGCACTCAAAGTACAGGCATAAAACAAATTCCTCCAATTTTTCCGCAAATCCTTGCGAAGCAGTATTTGTCAATGTATACTTATAGTGGAAATGTCCTCATCAGTAATTACTCAGGGAGTGATTTCTCATGCAATGCCATAACTGTAAACACGAAGTAAACCAGTCAGATAAATTCTGCACCTACTGCGGCAGTCCAATTGTGCCACAGGAGTATGACGGCAGTGCCGCCGCACACTCCAAGAAAGGGAAAAAGCGCTGGATAGTTTTATTTTCTGTCCTTGCCGTCGTTATAGTGGCAGCCGGCGCGCTTTTGTGGCTCTTCTGGCCATTTGGCAGTTCCCAGGACGGCATAGTCCTGTCTGCCGACGAAAACTATCTGCTTGCCGGCCAAACTCAGGATATCCTCTTTACGGCAGAGCCAGCAGATGAAATAAAAATACCAGCCATTATTCTGTATGACGACGCCGGCAACGCTGTCGGTGAGCTTTTAGACGACGGCACAGGCGGAGACACTGCCCCCGGTGACGGCATATACTCCTGCAGCATATCCCTGTCTTTTGAGGAGGCGGGCTCTGCGGCCTTTCACGCAGAAGTCAGCGGTACAACGAGTAATTCCGTCTCACTTTACACTTTCGCCCCTCTCACAGAGGAGACTGCTTCCGCCGCTCAGGCAGCATATGACGAATTGAACTCTGAAATCTACAAAATAGAAGACCCGTATACGGACGCTGACGGTTCAGTGCCCGCAGACCGGCGCGACGCACTTATCAGTGAGATTGAGACACTGCTGGACGAATACCTCAATACAGGGGACATTCTCCTCTATGAGACAGAAGGCGACAGCATCTACATAAAATTTACCTCTGGCCTTGCAATGGTATACGAGCCCTCTCAGGAAAACGTCAGCAGCGACGGTACGGATACCGACCTCACCCTCTGGGTCTATCAGCCAAACCCCGATATAGAAGATTCATCAATTGCCGACTATACTGAGCTTGTTGCCGACAGCCTTGCCAATTGCGACTACATTGAAAATTACACCGGTACGGGCGTTACCCTCGACCTTGTAAAAACCCTGCCCAATAACTCTGTAGTGCTGTGGAACGGTCACGGCGGGTACGGCCCCATTGTAAAATCTTTTCTCGCAACAGGTGAATACTTCGACTGGGCCGCATGGTTCTTCGATATGGGTTACTACGCCGACTGTGTAACTGACCGGATTATCTGCCGCAGTACCGACCAGCAGGACGACCTTGCCTGCATAACCTCAAAGTTTATTACAGACTACTGCGGTGACCTGTCAAACAGCGTATTCTTCCTGTCATCATGCCACAGCGCCCAGCACGACCGCCTTGCAAATGCATTTCTGTCCAAGGGGGCCGAGGCAGTTCTCGGGTTTACAGATACAGTGTATACAGGCTACTGCCAGACGGTCTGCTGCAACACTCTCGGACGCATGGCTTCTGTAAATGAGGAGACAGGAAATTACTATACACTCTCCGAGGCGCTCGCCGAGGTGACCGCCGAGGCAGGCGCAGACGACCTGGTCTGGGCAAGCTCACGCGGGTTTTCAAAGCCTGAGCGCGCGGAGCCGGCAATTATAGGTAACTCAAATTATCGCCTCGCCGCTCTCAGGACATTGGAAATCTCCCTTCTTGACGAGGATGACGGCACACCCATATCCGGCGCTGAGGTCACTGCCGACAACGGCAGCGGGAATCAGTATAGTGCCGAAGAGACAACAGGCGACAACGGACAGACCGTATACCGCCTCAAGCTTCCGGGAGGAGAATATACCATCACGGCCACATGCGGAGGATATATACCAGGTACTGAAACCGTTGAGGTCACCGGAGACACCTTTACAGATATGCGCCTCCAGTCCGGCGGAGCAGTCACCGTCTCTGTAACGGACGCCGAAACCGGCGAGATTATCAGCGGAGCATATGTTGAGTGCAGCGGCATTGACGATACGGAATACACCTCAGAGGAAGAGGGCACAGTCACGCTCCATCTCCCATACGGCAAACATGAAATCTCAGTCTCTGCTGACGGCTATTCCACAAGCGGCACCCTTGAAGTTGAAATTTCACAGGAAACACCAGAGGCAGAGCTCCATGTTGAGCTCACGCCCGTTCAAACTCTCACAGGCACCTACGTTGGACAGTACAAGGCAAATCAGGGCGAGACAGGCCTCACCCTTACAATACTTTCTGACAGCAGATGTATATTCTCGTTCTACAATCTGCCCGGCCACGACAACGCCGAAGCAGGCAGCTACTACGCAGATATCCGTTATGAGGGCGACGAGATAATAATTACAGGATTTGAATGGGTAGATAAGCCTCTCACATACTCCTTTGTAGAGTTCCGCGGTACCCTAAGTGAGGACGGCACCCGCTTTACAGGCTCTGTCAACAACTCCTCCTGGGAGTTTGACCTCACCGCGGAATAGGCAGGCCGCTTTCCTCCCCCAATGGGTGCTGCTGTATCATTGGGAGAGTTGTAATACTGTTTCACAAAAGAAGCTGGTAAGCTTATCGCTCACCAGCTTCTTTGTTATTTTAAAAATCCTTTGAAAACTCGGCGTAAACTTCCGGCAATATGGCTGCCAGGTTTGTAAACTCCTTAATATTATGCATAAGCAGTGCCTTTACCGGCTCCAGCGGGAATTCCACTCCGTCCGGGATTGCTTTTTTCGGCTTCCCGTCCACAACACAGTGTCCCATCCAGAACCTTGTGCGCAGCTCACTGCCGCCGGGCACCGGACGCACAAAATGGCACATAATGGTCGGGCTGTGCTCATTTCCCGCGCACACTATTGTCCCCCTGAAATCTTTGAGCTTTTCCGTGTCAAATCCTATATCAGCCGGGTTTCTGAAGTTTATGAGCAGGTGCTCCTTCCCCATTCCCACGTCCTCTTCCACGTCATGGACCGTATCCCAATAACGCTCCTTCATGGTCAGGGATTTATTCAGCGCCTTGTCCATGTTCTGGGTCTTGCAGTAGTAGTGTTCATCGTGGTTCCAGATTTTATACCGCATGGGCTCAATTCCATGCCAGGCAAACCACCAGTCAAACATCTCCGGTGTAACACCCGGCATCTGCGTCAGATTGGCAAGCGTCCCTGTCCCGTCCGGAAGACGGCAGTAACCTATCTCACCGGGGAGATAGCCGTCTTCAAAAAGTCTGTTCATATCTTCCGGGGCAAGGGCACAGGCCGGGTCCATCGGCTCCTGTACTTCCTCATATCTCTTCGGGTCGGGCGCCGCCATCTCCCTTATGTAATATTTGTAAAGGGCAGAATTTTTTTCCTCTTCAGTAATCGGTACCATCGCTGCTGTCTCCTCTCTTCAATCAGTTTACAGGTTTTACCGGCCATTTTTCTACCGGCACATCTTCTGTGGAAAACGTCATTTCGCCTCCACTGTTTTTGACTATTATCCATTTCAGCCAGTTCTCATTGTCCGTCTCAGGGTAGTCCTCACGCAAAAACCAGCCTCTTGACTCCTCACGCATAAGCGACACGCGGTACTGCATCTCTGCAGACAGCACCATGGCCTGTGCCTCTATGCAGGACATCAGCTCATGTGTGTCGGAAGCGGACATGTTCTCCGCCATTTTCTTAGCCTCATACACAGCTTCCAGGGCCTTCTCCATGCGCTCTCTCTTCATATACACGGACTGCTCAACTGGGGCCATCGCCCTTTGAATCAACGCAATTACCTCTTTTGAGGCGTACCCCTTTTCTCTCTCCAAGGGGGCATACAGCTTTGAAATACAGCACTGAACCTGCTCGTCATTTATGGCCGGGCGCTTATCTCCTACGCCCTTTTTCTCTATGCTCTCGGCACATACAAGAGCCGCAAATACGGCATTCAATATTCCAGACCCTCTGTTTCTGCCCGGAGGCGCTGGCACAGCTCCGGGCAGAGCTGAGCCGGAATAACTCACATCTCCTATGGCATAGAGCCCGTCTATTGTAGTTTGCATGCCGTTGTCCACCTTTACAGGCGACTGCTCTCCAATAAACATGGGACACACCTCAAAATCCTTGTCAACGGCGGCGCCGGCAGAGTCGTTCAATTCTCTGAATTTTCTGCCATACGGCCTGTTCCAAAGGCGCTCAAGGGCTCCCTCCTCCTGCTGTGTCTCTCCAAAGTCAAGATGTACCGGGCCGTTACCGCTGGTCATCTGCAAGTACCACTCACGTATGGCGTTGCTGTTTATATCGCTTTCCCTGTGCTTTAAGAAATTGGCGGTGATATATTCTCCCTTGGCGTTGTACATATAATTTTCGCCAAACACAATTTCGTTGTGGCTTTTAACTTTAACAAGTTGGGCGAAGTTCCCGAACTCCGCGTTTCTCATCTCAGCCCCGGCCCTGTAAGCCGCAGCAATGCCGTCTCCCCGCCCGCTGCTCCACATTGAGCCTATGCGGTAATTCTGGCTGCCGGTTGCAAGGACAATCTTCTTCGCACTTATTACATAGCATTCACCGTCAAGTATGGAAAACGCCACGGCGCCGGAAGCCTTCTCGTCCGTCACCAGAATGTCGGTCATGGCTGTCTTGTCCATAAACCGCACGCCGAGCTTTTCCGCCTGGCGACGCACCTTCAATGTGATGTCCAGGTCAACGCATATCATCGCGGTCATTGGGCCTGTGGGCATGACGTGGTAATTTCCGTCCGGTTCTTTCGGCAGGTTAACGCCCCAGCTACTCAGCTTGTCGAGCATTTCGTGGTTCATTGACACATACCTCAGCATCAGCTCCTGGTCGCCTAAAAACGCTCCTATGGCGTTTACATGGAATCCCAGGAATTCCTCCGGCTTTACCCTGTCCAGGTCAAAATACTGAAGTACGCCGCCGCCCTTGTTTGCCTTGCCGGAATACCCCGCAGTCTGTTTTTCAATTACAAGCACATCTGCACCGGGTATTCTCTCCTTTATGGATACTGCGCAGGAAAGGCCGCCTATGCCTCCGCCAACTACGAGTATGTCGCATGAAACTGCTGTCTTTTTGTATTCCATAATTTTTCCTCCCCTCAGGCATACCGTGAAAAGGACTGCAAAAGGTGTTCGCTTGCATAGTCAGGCACAACCTTTATAGCCTCTTTCTTACATACCGACTGACAGTAAAAACAGTGCTCACAGTCCTCAACATACTTGAAAACCGGCTTTCTGTTTTCGGAATCCCAGCGTATAACGTCTACAAAGCACGCTTTATAGCATAGCTGACAGCCAACACACTTTTCCGGGAAGAACTCAATTTTATGATTTGTATTTATCATATCATCATCTCCGTTCTAACAGTTTGCATAAGTTTCCCATGTAATAATTAAACAACATTTATCTTTGTTTTTCCAATATAACTATAGTAAAATTATTATAACTTATTTGTTATAACGGAGGAAGTAAAATGACCCAGACACAGATAAACTGTTTTCTCGCAGTTGCACGGGAACGCAGTTTCACCCGGGCGGCAAATTCCCTTTACATATCACAGCCGGCTATAAGCCGCAGCATATCAAAGCTTGAAGATGAGCTGGGATTTCAGCTCTTTGAGCGCCGTGAAAGTGCGCTCACACTCACCACTCACGGTGCACAGATGTACGACTTTTTTGTACGTACAAAGGCAGAGTTTGACGAGCTTGTGACAGATATACGCAGTCAGGTAAAATCACCTGAAAAGCAGATAAGCATCGGCTGTCCTGAAACCTGGAATCCCACTTTTTTCCACAGCAGAATAGCCGCCCGCTTCACCGCCGATTACCCCGATGTAAGGCTGTCAATTGCAAGCTACCGCCTTGCCGACTTAATTACAAGACTGCAATCCGGCAAACTTGATGTTGGACTGAGCCACGATTTCTACAGTCCAAATGTCCCCGGGGTAACAGCTCAGTTTCTAACATACAGCGGGTGCGGGGTAATCTACTCTCGTGAGCATTTTGGCAACGTTAAATCTCTCAAAGATTTTTGCAGTACCGACTTTCTTCTTTTTGATACAGACATAGAGAAAAAATTCAGCGGAATTATTAAGGGGCTTTGCAGCGGTTACGGGTTTACACCAAAAATTAAAAATATAGGCAACATGACCTCGGCGCTTTTTGATGTTGCCTGCGGCCGCGGCATAATGCTCTTCAGTGACTGGGATATTGCCGTTGCAAACCAGGCATACGGCTTTCTGCGCCTGCCTGTACAAATGCCAATAATGGTATTATATAGGGAGGAAAATACGAATACACTTGTAAATACTTTTGTCAGCAAGCTAAAATCGAGTTTTGACGTAATGAAAACATAAATTAAATTCAAAGATAAATAGACAGAGTCCGCCTTTATTTGTACAATATACACATATTACAGTGCTGATTTTCTATGCAGCACTGTGCAAAATTTTAGTATAATATATTTATCCACACAAAATATATTATAATTTCAATTTTTTAGGAGGAAACAATATGAAAAAGCTGCTCAGTATAAAGACGCTCTTCAGGGCAAAGCTGAAAACTCTTGTGACCTTCCTCCTTGTTGCAGCAATAACTTTTGCCCTCTTTTCTCAGGTCGCAGAATACATCAACACAAAACTTGAATTTGAAAACAATACGGATATGTATAGCGGCTATGGTACCGTTGAAGCTTTACCAGCGCGGAACAAGAAAGACGAATATCCGTTTTACATAGAGGCTGACTCTCGGGTTGACTATCTTGAGTACCTGGACTCCGACGATATACGTTATAAACCTATAACTCAGGAACAGATTGAAAAAATTGCCTCTCTCCCCGGCGTGTCCTCATACAACGTCCGATACATGACAGGCGGTATCTGTGACAGTCTTATCCGTGGTTTTGATTATTACGACACTTATGACTACACGGCACGACTTGTTGTCGAATGTACCTTGGAAGAAATAGGTACAGAACACTTTGGTGTATTTACTAATGCATTACCTATGTATATGACAGACGTAGAAATACTTGCCGGAGACGCAGACCTTGAGAATCTAACTTTCACAAGATTTGATAGTGATAAACGAATACTAAATGTAATGTACTTTAATTTATATTCGGAAATAAAGAAGCGAACCAATGCACTTGTACCTTTGGGCGGCGACTTTAACCATGTAGAGGCAACGACAGCTTTCTATCCCACATATATCTACGACTACGATTATTTGAACTCAATAATGGAGCCAGGCCGCAGATATGTCCTCATACTGAGATTTACAAGAGCGGAAACTGAGCAAGACCGTCGGCTTCAGTTCCTGTACTGCTCCCTGTACGACTTTCTCACAGAGCCCTGGTGCAAAGCCGTGTGGGACGTCACCGACGCCCCAGAGAACTATCTTGAACTTGAGGAGTATGCCCCACTAAAAGAATGTATCGACATTACCCAGCAGGATCTCCACACCTTTGACGTCGTATATACCGACGATATGTCCGTCATTAAACAGATCCACGACGGCAATATGAATATCTCCCAGGGCAGATGGCTCTCCCCTGAGGACACCGAAACCAACAACCCCGTCTGC
>CAJFTV010000112.1 GCA_904420055.1 Candidatus Alloscillospira gallinarum
CCTGTGGGACCATATGGTATAAGCCGCATACCTGTAGAGGTCCTCCCAGCCCTCCGCCGGCTTTAATAGGTTTGTCTCCACAAAGTCGTCATACGCCCGGCGGCTCTCGTCTTTTACCTCATCAAAGGCGGGATACACGCTGTCCCTTTCACGGCAAGCCATATACTCGTGTACGGCTGCGTTAAATTCCCCGGACGCCTCATCTGGCAGAAAATTTATTACCAGTCTTTCATACTCGTTTTTTTCAACATTCCACGGGCCGTCTACCGCAAAGCCGCCGCTGAGGGGCACAAACAGCATTTTGCCAGTGGCCCCCATATCCGCCTCCCATGCTCCGTCCGGAGTAGGAAACATTCCTCGGCAGCCGCATGCACTTCCAAAGGGTTTTTCAGCCCGGAGCACCATCTCAAGGCCAACTCCCCGCCCTCTTATCCGCAGCTGGTCAAGACTGTTCATGCAAAACTCAACCTTGCCATATTCCGTGTCAATTTCAAGATGACTGACATCTGCAAAATACGTGTAGGGAATTACCTCTCCCCTATATGTGGGATAGAGCAGAAACGTGTTGCTTCTCTGGTCAAGGAACGTGCCGTCCTTGCTCACCGTAACCCCCAAAATCGGCTCTCTGAAATCCTCATACATCGTCCAGAAAGACGATTCCCGGGAAAATGCCGCCTGCCGGAGCGTGTGCTTCTCGTGGGTTCCAAACATTCTGTATCCCCTCCAATCAGTTACTCAGTTTATCAGTGAGATATATAACCGCAGAGCCTGCAACCGCATTGATAAAATCTCCCGGACGTCTCACTTTCTGCCCGCCTTCGGCTGTAAATACATCTCTGGCGCCGTTTTCCTCACAGCATTTTATAAATCGCAGAGCCGCCTTTTCCGCCGTCTCACGCTTTCCGCACCGGAAAAGTCCGCCTATAATAATCTGCTGAAGCCATGCGGCAACGGCGCCCCTGCCTTCTGTCACTCCATCGTAGTACCGGCTGTCCTTACTCTCTGACCTGAGCCCCCGTTCGGACAAAAATTTTTCCTTGTCGCCCAATGCTTCCTCCATTTTGTCGATTATTTCATCTGGCAGCGCACTGCCGAGAATAACAGGCATATATGCCAGAATACTCTGAGATGTAAAGCGTCTGCCGCTTATAACCGACCGGCAATCAAAGGACCTGCCGTTCCAGAGCCCCATAAGCTGTTCTGTTACTGCCTCTTCCTCTGCCTCCCATACTTCTGCGTATCTGCTGTCACCCAATAATTCGCCAAGCTTTTTCAGGGCCTTAATATGTAAAATCATCAGTGCATACAAATCAGGCGTCTCCAACGGAAAATCCAAGGCATTATAGGAGCCCCCGGCAAGATTAATTTCATCTCTGTGATTATATGAGAAGCTGTTCTTCTTAAAGCTGTGGCTCTTTTTCCACCAACTGTAGTTCTCCTCCATTGCCTCATAGAGCTTCTCCGCCTCATTTTTGGGGATTTCTCCTCTTTCCATCAGCTCGAGAACAGCGGCTCCAAATGTTGGTGGACTTGCCTGATAATGGGTCTTGAACGTGCTTATGGACACGGGCAGCATGCCCCCGGCCATATGGCTGTATGTATCATTTAAGAGTTTTACAGCCCTGTCCACATCTGTCATGGCCATGGCGTGAATGGGCTGCTGGAAAACATTTGCCCACCCTGCTTTAAGACAGTCGGAAAAAATAAGGTCTCCCTTCATTGTGGGGATAATCTCCCTGTCATTGGGCCCGTCAATGTGCAGCCACACGGCGTATGCGCACAGCTCACGCAGCTGTCTCCATCTGTCTTCTTCCGCCGTGCCGTACACCCTCAAAAATTCTTTAAAGTCCGCCTCGGCGCCAGCTGCGGCCTCTTCTATAGGCAGATAATCTATATATCCCCACTCGTCCGGGTTCATGGTGTAGCCTGCCACCTCGAACACACCGTCTTCACCGGGTAAAAACTCAATTGTGGCGTCCTCCGGTCCGTTTTTCGCCACGTTGAAAAAGGAGGCAAGGGTGATTTTTCCTCTAAGCGCCTTGAATAAAAACCTTCCTCCGTTGTTGTCTATACTCATGAGGTTTAAATCTGCAAGGCCTCCGGGCAGCATTGTCGCCTGCTCCATTGTCATAAACGGTATTTTTGTATAGAGCCTTATCCCAATACCCTCTCCGCGGATACGCACAGTACGCGGCGTGTCAATGACCACCGTTACATTACCTCTGTCTGTGATAATCCTGAGCTTCCCGGCGCAGGCCTCATACCTGTATTGCAGGGGCCGCCCGTCATATATCGGCTGAAGGTCCACAAGACCCTGCCTGCGCGGTTCTCCACCCTGAATGAGCATTGCAAAAAACAGGCCCGGCTTAAAGCTTTCTCCGTCGCAGTTGTTCTCTTCAAAAATCAGAATATCTGAATGTGCTCTTCCAAACGGTATCTTCGATAAATCCAATTTGCTGGTTTGCGTAGACATTTTAAATACTCCTCCTCATTAATTTATATTTCGGAATTATATTTTCATTCTCACAACAGGAGGTATACGCTCAATTTACCGTTTATTTTCCTCTCACGGTTCTTGCCCGGCTCTGCCATCACAACGAAACATGTTATATTTTATGCAATATATACAGTATTTTTAGCATATCCGCTAAAAATCACCATCTCCAAAAACACTTACAAATTCATTGTTCATGTTGACGAATTTCTTTTGCAATTGATATATCAGTCTATTAGCTTTTTCAACTATATAAGCGACAGTTTAAAAATATTTTTTGTTATATTTATCACTGTTCAATATGGTGTTTTCATATTAAAATAAGTTTCAATCCTTTACAACGGACAGATATTTCTGTTTTTGTAGCTTAAGTAACAGTAACACCTACTTTTGTATCTTTTTTCTCTAGCCGGAGGTACAGTTTTGTCAATAATTAACTACGAAAAAATGCACAAAACAACAGATATTCGTGTTGTTAAAACCCGCCGGGCTATTTTTCGGGGCATAGTCCAGCTCATGGCGGAGAAAGATTACATGTCTATAAATATAACTGAGCTTTGCCGGAAGTCAGTTATCAACAGAAAGACATTTTATGCCCACTACAATTCCATAACCGACGTATTTGATGACTTTGAAAACCATATAGTGTGCGGATTTATTGACACGCTTGTACGTGAGGAAGTGGTTACAAACCAGGGTTTTGACTCCTACCGCTACATAATGGTCGTCGACACTATCGTAGAAGAGAACCGCCGGGATTTTGACATAATATATCCGCTTATAAAATCCGGCTCCTGTCTCAGGAAACTTGGCGCCGAAGTTGGTAAGCTTGCCTTTCATTTCATGGAAGAACGTCCCGGATATTTTGACACAGAGGCATACCCTTTTTCACTTGTATTCGCAATCTGCGGCCTTTTTACAAGCTATCTGGACTGGATTGATTTTGGCCGTCAGTTCCCAATAGAAAATCTGGCTGAGATAAGCACGCGGGCTCTCAGCACGTCATTAAATTCCATTCTCTCCCCCAGCGCCGGCGGCAGCACTTGAATTTGTGTTTGTACACATTTATAAAGTATGAATAGTCACAATATATATTTATTTTATTGATTAAATTTTGCATATATTGTATAATTGAAAAAGAAATCTTTGATTTGAAAATGTGTACATTTTCAAAAAGAGAAAGGGAACCAAGCA
>CAJFTV010000113.1 GCA_904420055.1 Candidatus Alloscillospira gallinarum
GGATAGTCGTCTACCTGATTTTGCTTGTTTGTGGTGTAATCACGTATCTGGTGACATTCAATTTTGATATAGCCCCGCTCCTGTGCCCTGCCGAGGATACTTTCACACAGCACGTCACCAACAGTGTCGGGGAACAGGGTCATTATATCTATACGCATATCACATACCCTCAATCAGCTTTATCTTTACAATACCATTTTCCGTGTCAACAAGCTTTATAAACTCGCCGACAGCGGGAACAAGAATTTCACGACTGCCCTTTATTACAAATACGTCATTGGCAGGCGTGGGGAGTATCTCCTCAACAGTGCCGAGAACATCACCGGTTTCATCATCAACTGCACGAAGCCCGATAACGTCCTGTAAAAAATAGCTGCCGTCAGGCAGGGAAACATCGTCCCGGTCAATAAACACGACCTTGTTTTTGAGTTTTATTGCGTCGTCAATGCTGAAAATTCCATCAAGAGAGATTATAAGACAGCCCTTGTGCGTACGGCAGGAAATTATTTTTACGGCTTTTCCATCTATAAAAAGACGGGAAAGCCCTCTGAAAAATTCCGGACCGTCCGCCCAGGGCTGTATTTTTACCTCTCCGCGTATTCCGTGGGTATTAACAATTTTCCCAGCTTCAAGGTACTTTTTCTGCATGTCAGTCAACTATGTCAACACTGATGCGCTTACCCTGCTTCTGGGCGACAGAGCGCATTAAAATCCTGATTTCTTTTGCAATTTTGCCCTGTCTTCCGATAACCTTGCCCATATCCTCCGGCGCAACACGAAGCTGAAAAACGGTGTCACCGTCTCGCTCGACTTCCTCAACCGTCACAGCATCGGGATTATCAACAAGGTTACGTGCGATGTAAAGTAGCAGTTCTTTCATTTTTTCTGCCCTCTACTCTATTAAAGAGCGCCAGCTTTTTTCAGAAGAGCCTTAACTGTATCTGTGGGCTGTGCGCCGTTTTTTACCCAGTACTGGGCACGCTCTACATCGATTTTAATTTCAGCGGGGTCCATGAGAGGATTGTATGTCCCAATCTCCTCAATAAATTTTCCGTCGCGGGGGGAGAGAGAGTCAGCTACGACAACCCTGTAAAAGGGGTTTTTCTTTGCGCCCATTCTGCGAAGTCTGATTTTTACCATTGTTATTTCCTCCTAAAAGTATAAAAAGTGTTATATTCAGTAAGCATTGCTAAAATGCGAACTTGCGTTTAAAACCCGAAGAGGCCCTTTTTGCCGCGCTTTCCACGGAGAATACCGGGCATCTTGCCTTTTGTCATCTGTTTTGTCATCTGCTGCATCATGTCAAACTGCTTTAAGAGACGGTTGACGTCCACAACCTGTGTGCCGCTTCCGGCGGCAATGCGCTTTTTACGGCTGCTGTTCAGGACATCAGGATTTTCACGTTCATACTTGGTCATTGACTGTATAATTGCCTCAGTACGAAGGAGCATTTTATCATCGAGAGACGCGCCTGCAAGCGCCTTCGCGTCAACTCCGGGAATCATGCCCGCTATATCTGAGAGACTGCCCATTGATTTGAGCTGTATTAGCTGGTCATAGTAGTCGGACAGAGTAAACTTGTTTTTTTTGAGTTTTTCGGCAATTTCCTTGGCCTTTTTCTCGTCATAGCTGGCCTCAGCCTTTTCAATAAGCGTAAGTACGTCGCCCATGCCCAGAATGCGCGAGGCCATTCTGTCAGGGTGAAAAACCTCAATCTGGTCGAGTTTTTCGCCCACGCCGGCAAATTTAACGGGCTTTCCCGTAACTGCACGGATTGAAAGGGCTGCGCCGCCTCGTGCATCGCCGTCGAGCTTTGTAAGCATTATGCCGTCAATTCCAAGGGCGTCGTTAAAGGCGGTGGCAGCGTTTACGGCGTCCTGTCCGGTCATTGCGTCCACAACGAGGAGTATCTCGTCCGGGGACACGGCGGCCTTTATTTCTCTGAGCTCGTCCATAAGTGCCTCATCAATGTGGAGGCGGCCGGCGGTGTCGAGAAACACAAGGTCATTTCCGTGCTTTTTTGCGTGCTCAACAGCGGCTTTTGCAATATTGACCGGATTTTCAGTACCCATCTGAAACACGGGTATATCAAGCTGCGCGCCCACGGTCTCCAGCTGCTTTATCGCGGCAGGACGGTATATGTCGCAGGCCACAAGTAGCGGCCGCTTTCCAGTAGACTTGCGCAGGTACGCGGCGAGCTTGGCTCCGTTTGTAGTTTTACCGGCGCCCTGAAGACCCACCAACATTATAACGGTTGGTGGCTTTGGTGAAATATTTATCTTGGCGTTCTCACTGCCCATAAGCGCGGTGAGCTCTTCATTTACTATTTTAATTACCATCTGGGCCGGCGTCAGGCTCTCCAGGACGTCGCGTCCTACAGCGCGCTCACTCACTGACTTTATAAAGTCCTTTACCACCTTATAGCTCACGTCGGCCTCTAAAAGGGCAAGCCGCACCTCGCGCATTGCCTCTTTTATGTCGGATTCGCTCAGACGGCCTTTGCCCCTGAGCTTTTTAAATACGTTGTTAAGTTTTTCGGAAAGACTGTCAAAAGCCATATATTTTATCCTCTCATATTGTCCAAAAGGGCTATAAGCCTGTCTGCCTCCGCCTTAATTTCACTGCTGTCTGACATTGATTTAATTTTTTCTGCGATGGAAATTGCGCTGTTAAGCTCCTGGCTGCGCTTTTCAAAGCGCGCAACAATTCCGGTTTTTCTTTCAAAGTCCAAAAGCGTGTTTTCCGCCCGGACAATTATATCCCGTACTCCCTGGCGCGTTATGCCGACATTGTCGGCAATTTCACCCAGGGACAAGTCCTCATTATAATATAGGTCAAAGTACTCCCGCTGCTTTTCCGTCAGCATATCGCCGTAAAAGTCGAAAAGCATGGTCATTTCAAGTGTTTTGACGGACACAGCGCCATCTCCTGTCAGTGTAAAGTATAAATACTTAACATTGAGAGAGTGTACACCATTTTGAGCACAAAGTCAATAGGGGATAAAGTATTTTTGCTTTACAGGCAAAATTTTTAATATCAGGCATATATATTGCCATAAGGAGGCGGTAAATATGGAGTGCAGAGTAACTCAAATGCGCTGTAAAGAAGTAATAAATGTCAACGACGGTATGCGGCTTGGATTTATATATGATATTGAGTTTTCTACGGATACAGGCCGTGTCACTGGAATTGTTATACCGGGAAGGTCAAAGGCCTTTGGGCTTTTGGGAAGGGAAGATGACTATATTATCCCCTGGGAGAGCATAAAGAGAATCGGTGACGACATTATCATCGTAGATGTCAAGGGCAGCTACAGGAGGGAGAGGGCAAGCCGCCGGGAAAGAGTGGACTAAACTGCGCAAAAAGCGTGAATTTACAAGGATTTATTATAAAAAGCTCTTGATTTTAGCTTCCTCGTTTGGTATAATACCAAGGCATTACGCACGAGGCCGGACTTTTCGCCGGGTGCCGCAGGGTTGGCGCTGAGGATGAAAGCCTCGGAGGTAAAAACTAAAATCAGGAGGAATAAGAAATGGCAGTTGTTTCCATGAAACAGCTTCTTGAGGCCGGTGTCCACTTTGGCCACCAGACAAGACGCTGGAACCCCAAAATGGCTCCCTATATCTATATGGAGCGTAACGGTATCTACATTATTGACCTTCAGAAAACGGTCAAAAAGCTGGAAGAGGCTTATAACTTTGTCCGTGACACAGCGGCAGAGGGCGGCACAATCCTTTTTGTAGGTACGAAAAAGCAGGCGCAGGAGGCTGTAAAGGAAGAGGCAGAGCGCGTCGGCATGTTCTATGTCAATGCAAGATGGCTGGGCGGTATGCTCACCAACTTCAAGACAATGCGCACACGTATTGACAGACTTGCAAAACTCCGCAAAATGCAGGAGGACGGCACGTTTGACATGCTTCCCAAAAAGGAAGTAATAAAACTCACAAACGAGATTGAAAAGCTTGAGAAATACCTGGGCGGCGTTAAAGAGATGAAAAAGCTTCCTTCCGCCATGTTCATCATCGACCCCCGCAAGGAGCGCAATGCAATTGCAGAGGCGAGAAAGCTCGGTATTCCAATTGTAGCAATTGTTGACACAAACTGTGACCCCGATGAAATCGACTATGTAATCCCCGGCAACGACGACGCTATACGGGCAATTCGTCTTATCACTTCCGCAATGGCAAACGCCGTTACAGAGGGACGCCAGGGTACAGAAGAGGCAGAGGTAACAGGAGAGACTGAGGCTGCACCTGAGGCAGCTCCTGCAGAAACGGAGGCAGAATAATGGCTTTTACAGCAACCGACGTTAAAAACTTAAGAGAGATGACCGGCGTTGGCATGATGGACTGCAAAAAGGCCCTGACTGCTGCTGACGGCGACTTTGACAAGGCTATTGAGTGGCTTCGTGAAAAGGGACTTGCCGCCGCTCAGAAAAAGGCAGGAAGAATTGCCGCAGAGGGTATGGCATACGCGACAGTAGTTGACGGCGTAGGCGTTGTGGTCGAAGTAAACGCAGAGACTGACTTTGTTGCCAAAAATGACAAATTTGTTGAGTTCGTAAAGGGTGTGGCCGATGTTGTTGCAAAGGCAAATCCCGCGGATATGGACGCTCTTATGGCCGCTCCCTACGGCAACGGTAAAACCGTTCAGGAGCAGCAGCAGGAGATGGTTCTCGTAATAGGCGAGAACATAAATGTCCGCCGCTTTGCACGCTATGCCGACGGCGTAAGCATTCCATATGTACATGCCGGCGGAAAAATCGGCGTGCTCGTAAACCTTGAGCTTGAGGGAATTGCAGCAGATGCAGTTACAGAGCTGGGTAAGGATATCGCAATGCAGATTGCGGCTATGAACCCTGCTTTCCTCGACAAGTCAAATGTTGATTCTTCAACGCTTGATAAGGAAAAAGAGATTCTCACTATCCAGGCAAAAGAGGATCCCAAGAACGCAAGCAAGCCCGATAATATTATTGAAAAAATGGTAATGGGACGTATTGGTAAATACTATGAGGAGAACTGTCTCCTCCAGCAGCCGTTTGTCAAGGAGAATAAGACCTCCGTTGAAAAGCACGTTGCTGAAGTTGCCAAGAGCCTCGGCGGAAAGATTGTCGTAAAGGCATTCACCCGCTTTGAGAAGGGCGAGGGAATTGAGAAAAAGCAGGAGAACTTTGCTGAAGAGATTGCCTCCATGGTGAAATAAGGTTTAATTTAAGAGACGTATAAACCCCCGGAAATTTTTCCGGGGGTTTATTTTATGTGTATGAATAAATGTATGCAAATAACTGATATAGACATATTTTACACGGTCAGCAGTGAACATCGCCAAAGTCCTTATATGAGAAAATAGTGTCTATGAAAGATGAAAAAAACGGAACAAATCTATTCTCAGCAATAAGTGCGAGAATTTCCTCTCTTGACGCCCATTTTACGTCAGCAACCTCCTCGTCCTGCAATACGATTTCCCTCAGGTCAACATCGTGGTGAAGTATAAATATATCGTCATAGCCACGGCTGAAGGTAATGGAGAGAGAAACTGGTACGCTATCTAAATTCAGGTCAAGGTTAAGTTCCTCTTTTGCCTCACGCATGGCAGCCTCTGCCGCACTTTCTCCTGCCTGCACACACCCGCTTATAGAAAAGTCCCACAGTCCGGGCCACTTTCCGGTTGTGTCCTGTCTGCGCTGTATAAGCATTTCTCCTTGAGAATTAAATATGCATATATGTATTACCAGACGGTACTCTCCGCGCTTAAGCTCACCGGGATTTTCTGAAATTCTCCCAGTAAGGCATCTGTTATAATCATATATATCGAACTTTTCCATTGTATCCTCCGATAATACTTTAAATAACTCGGCTAAGATGTAATTTTATCACAGGAAGACTGGCACGTCAAACAAAGAAAAACGGGAGATATCCCAGATGGAATATCTCCCGTTAAAAGCTTGTCCTAAATTACAGAATTGAGAATGTTGTAATAAGACCAACAAATACGATTGAAACAGTGGATACCAGCTTTATAAGGATATTCA
>CAJFTV010000114.1 GCA_904420055.1 Candidatus Alloscillospira gallinarum
GGATATGAAGGAGTGTATAAAAAAGGTTATACATTCAGAGTTTGCACGGCGTTTTTACGGCGACACCTTTGAGACGGCTTTTGCCGAAGATTTCTGCATATCGGGGGCGCTGAGAATGCTTGTGTCATATTACTCAAAAAACGGAGACATGATAACGCCGAATAACGACGAGGAGCTTGTAAAGATAATGTACAAGATAATTTTTCAGACGGACAGGAAAATTGCGTCTGAAAAATTTGGCGGTATCAGATAGAGGAAAAGCTAAAACAGGCTGATACATTTGTATCAGCCTGTTTTTTATCTGTTTTCATAGAGGTACTCAATGATTTTTGCCGCGTCAAAGTCAATTGACACAGATTTACCCTGTATCTCCCGGGGCATCTCCGGGTGGCCCGTCGTATCCGGGAACTGTTTATATCCCGTGTTTACCCTGAAAAGTCTTGCGCCGTCAAGATAATATGTCAGTTTTTCAAACGGCCAGCGTATGACGCCCGGGGTGTTAAAGCCAACACCCAGCTCGATAAGGCACAGACTGCCGTTTTCCGCGCCTTCGACAAATTTGACGTACCTGTCCCGGTTTTCACGGTAGTCGCTGCCGCGGAAACATATTTCTCCGAGTTCCCCGCAGTAGGGGCAGCGGGGCAGTGCGTCGTCGCTGCACTCAAATGTGTCGTGGTTTATGTGCTTTAAAATGTTTTGCAGATATTCGCGGTTGTCCCATGTCTGTCTGGTGCAGCCGGCGGAACAGCCCATATTGTCATAGTTACCCTGAAACTCAAAAACCCTGTCCATGGGAAAGCCCGTGCGCATAAATTGCCGGTCACAGTTTGAGGTTACCACGAAATAGTCATATGGTGACAGGATTTCCAGCAGCTTTTTATACAGCGGAGAGGGTGGGAATATGTTGCGGACATAATTTATGTGCGTGGCCCAGTAGGCCCATTTGCGTCCCGATGTCCACTCATCGTCCCGCATACCGACCAGTTCGTACTGGAAGCGGTAGCCGCGGGCGGCCATTTCGGGAAAATACTTTTTAAAGACTTCCCCGTCCATGTAACTGAGCCCGGCTGCGGCGGACAGACCGGCCCCTGCGCCCACCAGTATTTTGTCAGAGGAACGTATGCAGGAGAGTAGCTCCTCAGCTTTTTTCTCAATGTCAAAAGGCAGTTTTTCCATCTCTTTAATCTCCGTATGTTTTGTTACTATAAGTATACTGTTATTTTATTCTTTATTCAACAGACACAGACAAAATTTTAGTTTGTCTGTGTCAAAATCTGTTGTATTTAAATGTAAAAAGAATATTGCATAAATATTTGCCCGAATTATATCCATATTGAATATAACCTTTTTTTGTCAAGACATGTTGCAATAAATTGAATGTAGAAAAAATGAGGGCATTTTTATCAAATTTGACTAAAAAAGAATAAGATGTTATAATCAGAACAATAAAGATGCTGTGACGTCTGATTTTGATTGTTTCCGTATTGTATCTTGTTGTAAATTTTATGCTTGGGAGAAGTGAAAAATGAAGTTCACTGAAATGGAATATATACGTCCGGATAAGGAAAAAGTCATTAAAGATATTGCCCGGGAGACGGAACGGCTTGCCAACGCCGGGAGCTTTGAAGAGGCGGACAGCGCCCTTGAAGAATACGAGCGGGTCTGCGGGGAGTTTGAATCTATGTGCACTATTGCAAATATACGCCATGACATGGACACCGCCGACAGCTTCTATTCTGACGAGGTGGATTATCTCGACATGGCTGTGCCGGAGATACAGGAGTACATACATGGCTGGAACAGACAGCTCTGCAGGACAAAATACAGGACAGAGTTTGAAAAGAAATATGGAGGGCTCCTCTTTACAAATATTGAGATTGAGCTAAAGACATTTTCGCCTGAGATAATATCCGACATTCAGCGGGAGAACGCCCTTGTAACCGAGTATGACAAGCTGCTTGCCTCAGCGCAGATTGAGTTTGACGGCGGCGTATATACCCTGTCGCAGCTGGGGCCATTTAAGTCCGACCCGGAAAGCGGGAAGAGAAAAAGGACGTGGCAGGCGGAAGGGCAGTTTTACAACTCCGTCCGGGACAGGCTGGACGAAATTTTTGACGAGCTTGTCAGGGTGCGGGATACCATGGCAAAAAAGATGGGATATCCGGATTACACACAGCTGGGATATTACAGAATGAACCGCAACTGCTATGACAGCGGAGATGTGGACAAGTTCCGGGAGGCGGTAAAGAAGTACGTCGTACCTGTGGCGGAGGAGCTGTATGCCCGGCAGGCGGAGAGAACAGGCAGGTCACTGCCGCTGAACTATGCTGACGCGGCGCTGAAATTTATACAGGGCAATCCAAAACCTGTCGGCACACCTCTGGACATTTTGAATAACGGCAGAAAGTTTTACCATGAGCTCTCGGCGGAGACAGGTGAGTTCATCGACTTTATGATGGAAAACGAGCTGTTTGACGTGCTGTCACGAAAGGGAAAGGCGGGGGGCGGCTACTGCACCGACATTCCCAAATATAAATCACCGTTTATCTTTGCCAATTTTAACGGCACCTCCGGCGACGTGGAGGTTATAACACATGAGGCGGGACATGCCTTCGCGGCGTTTTTGGCCCGGAATGTATTTCCGCCTGAGCTGCGTTCACCTACTATGGAGGCGTGTGAGGTGCACTCAATGTCAATGGAGTTTCTTGCGTGGCCCTGGGCAGAGAGCTTTTTTGGAAGTGACGCAGACCGTTTCCGGCTTGCGCATCTGGCAGACGCCGTGACATTTATTCCATATGGCACAATGGTGGACGAGTTCCAGCATATTATCTATAAAAATCCGGGCATGACGCCGGAGAGGCGCTGTGACGTATGGAAAGAGCTGACGGGCATATACATGCCGTGGCTCACCCTTGACAGGGAAATCCCCTTTTACTGCGACGGCAGGGCATGGCAGAGGCAGATACACATATATCAGGTGCCTTTTTATTACATTGACTATTGTCTGGCCCAGACGATGGCCCTCCAGATTTGGGCGGTTATGCAGGAGGACAGGGAAAAGGCGTGGCGGATATATATGGCCTATACGTCACAGGCGGGACGAAATACATTTACCGACGCTGTTAAAAACAGCGGACTTGTATCCCCGTTTGAGGAGAGCGCCCTTGCCCGCGTGTGCGGCACAGCGGAAAAGTGGCTTTCTGAAAATGGCTGAGCTTTTGCCTGTTTCACGGGAGAGTTATTCACTCCTGTGAAAATAATATAACGCAAAGGAGTTTGCGATGAATACAATCAGGAAAAAAATACTGTGTCTGGTTATGGCCCTGACAGCGGTCATTATGATGTTTACGGGCTGTACTGAGCAGGAAAATGCCGACAATAAATCCGCAGAGGAGACGGAAGCTTTTGCCGGAAGCCCTCAGGCGGCTGTGAACCTTGATGATATAAGCGCAAAGTCGATTGCAGAGACAGACGCGGTTTTGCCGGAGTATTACGGCGGTGACACTCTGACTGTGGGGTATGATGGGACAA
>CAJFTV010000115.1 GCA_904420055.1 Candidatus Alloscillospira gallinarum
GATGAGGCTGCCCTCCGCAAGGAATTTGACCTTGCTATAAATCTCATGTCTACAAATGACTTTAAAAACGCTGTCAAGGCATTCCGAAACAAACAGCCGCCGGTATTCAACGGAGACTGATATTAACGAATACAAAGCCAGGCGCCTGAAATTTCAGGCGCCTGGCTTTTCTTAAAATTCCCGTTTCCCGTAAAGGCCAATGGCGGCAAGCCACGAAATTCCAAGTAGCGCCAGCGCTATGAGGTCAGCCCCCAAAAGCACCTGGGGCCGCATAGCCAGACTTTTTATTACATCGGAACCGGCGTCCAGGGAGTCAGCACCGAGAAAACCAAAAAACGCACAAATGATGACAATTACCGCATAAAATGCTATTCTTCCCTTTTCTGTCCCCAGCCAGAATATGACCGGAAGAAGTATTGCCGCGGGTATGAGCCCCACAGGAATCAGCATCATAGCGAGGATACCGGGATTTACACTTAAATTGCCTCCCGCTACCGCCGCACCCGCAAACTGTGCCACCACTGTGAGTACCACACAGGCAAAGCACATTATGAGCGCGTATATATACTTCACTGAGACAAGCTGTCCGCGGCTGTATGGCATTGTGCAGGAGTAGAGCGTCCACCGGCTTTTTTCGTCATAGGAAAGCAAATTCATTGGAATTACAGAGCATATTATAAATGGATAAGCCACCAAAAACATTCCGTCACCCAAAAAGGCCGCTGCTGCCTCAAACACGATTGCTATTATAAAAAACGTGCGGCAATAGCGCAGCATCATGTAAAAATCCTTGATTAAAAGCCCTTTCATTTATTTCTCCTCCTTCACCATGAACACAAAAAGCTCCTCAATCCCAAGCCGGCCTACCGACATTCCCGCAGGCACGGCCGTTCTTTTTACCGCCGCCTCAACTCCATAAGGAGAGTGCTTTACTCCGACAACTGCCTCAGGCGGAATAATTTTCATGTCTTTCTCACTGCACCGGATAACCCCGTATTTTTCCAGAATTGCATCTTTCTCCTCACACAACACCACCTGTCCTCTTTTGAGAAAGCAGATGTAATCGCAAAGCTTTTCAAGGTCGGTCACAATGTGAGATGAAATTAAAACAGAGTGTACCGGGTCCCTTGTATACTCATACAGCATGTCGATTACCTCATCTCTCGCCACGGGGTCAAGTCCTGAGGTGGCCTCGTCCAGTATTAACAGCTTTGCCCCATGGGACATGGCCGCCGCGATACCCATCTTCATCTTCATGCCCTTTGACATCTCTCCAAATCTTTTATTGTCCTCCAGCCCGAACTTCGAGATAAGCCCCCTGTACTTTTCGCTGTCCCATCGTCTGAACGTCCCCGCCATTATCCTGTCAAACTGTGCGGGCGTTATGCACTCAGGACACCCCACGTCGTCCAGTACAACGCCAATATCCTCTTTAAGCTCCCTGAGATTTTCGCCATCTGTATTCTCACCCATTATGTAAACCTGTCCGCTGTCTTTTTTAACTATATCCAGAATTAGCTTTATAACTGTTGTCTTTCCGGCTCCATTTTCCCCTATAAGCCCCATAATACACCCCTGCGGGAGCTCAAGGCTTACATTTTGAAGTTTAAAGCCCTTATACGTCTTACTTAAATTTTTAAGCTCCAAGGCATTCATTTTGCTTCCTCCCCGAGTAAGATTTCCAGCATATCCAAAAGTTCCTGTTTTGTCAGTCCGCACATCGCGGCAAGCTCCGCCGCCTTTTGCAGATACTCCTCTACTTTTTTGAGGTTTTCCTCACGTATAAGCTCAATATTCTTTGGCGCCACAAAACAGCCTTTTCCGGCCACCGTGTATATAAATCCCTCCCGCTCGAGCTCATCATACGCCCTCTTCGTAGTTATGACGCTTATTCGCAAATCCTTTGCGAGGTTACGTATGGACGGCAACGGACTGTCCTCACCAAGCTGACCGCTCAGAATAAGGTTTTTTATCTGAGTATATATCTGGTCGTAAATCGGCGTGCCGCTCTTATTGTCTATGTATATCTCCACACTGTACCTCCTTTCAGCTCCTACTGTATATATACAGTATATACAGTAATTACAATTTGTCAATAGCTTTTAAAAAAATTTATCCCCCTTCCCGATGGGAAGGGGGATAAATCTCCGCAGCTTGTATTTATGACAGCTCAAAAAGTCCGGTATAGAGCTTATAATACAGCCCTTTTTGTGCCAGCAGCTCATCGTGGTCTCCACGCTCGACAATTCTTCCGTTGTCCATCACCATAATGGCGTTTGCGTTGCGTACCGTAGACAGCCTGTGTGCTATTACAAACACCGTCCTGCCCTCCATTAACCTGTCCATGCCTTTTTCAATAAGCGCCTCGGTCCTTGTGTCGATGGAGGAGGTGGCCTCGTCAAGTATGAGTACCGGCGGGTCTTCTACCGCCACACGGGCGATTGCCAGAAGCTGCCGCTGCCCCTGGGAGAGGTTGGCGCCGTCAGATAACACCATTGTGTCATACCCCTTCGGCAGGCGGCGGATAAATGAGTGGGCATTTGCCGTCTTTGCCGCAGCTATTACCTCGTCCATTGTGGCGTCCAGTTTACCAAAACGTATATTGTCCGCTATCGTTCCGTTAAACAGGTGCGTATCCTGCAAAACTATACCGAGGGAACGACGCAGAGAGTCCTTTTTAATATCCCTCACATCATTGCCGTCGAACACAATCTGTCCGTCCGTCACGTCATAGAACCGGTTTATGAGATTTGTTATCGTAGTCTTACCGGCACCCGTCGCTCCTACAAATGCAATCTTCTGTCCCGGCTTTGCGTAGAGGCTGATGTCGTGAAGTATGGTATGCCCCGGAGAGTAGCCAAAAGTCACATTTTTAAGGCGCACATCTCCCCTGAGAGGTGTGAGACTGCCGTTCTCCTCTTTCCAGGCCCATCTGCCCGTCTTTTTTCCACTCTCTGTTATCTCGCCGTCCTTTTCCGTCACATTTACAAGCTGAATTGTACCATCGTCAACCTCAGGCTCTCTCTGCATGGTCTCAAAGATTCGTTCGGCTCCGGCAAGGGCCGAAAGGATAAAATTGGACTGCTGAGTAACCTGGTTTATTGGCATCGCCGACTGTCGAACAAACACAAGATAACTTGCAAGGCTTCCTATATCCGTTTGTCCGCGGATTGCCATAATACCTCCCAGCACCGCGACAATGGCGTAGTTTATATATGATAGCGTCACTACCGCAGGGAGCATGGTGTCAGCATATGTGTTGGCCCCTGTACCGGCCCGGCGGAGCTGCTCGCACCGCTCTTTAAACCCGCTCAGGTTTTCCTCCTCATGGTTAAACACCTTGATTACCTTCTGGCCGTTTATCATCTCTTCGATGTATCCGTCCATCTCACCTAAAATATTCTGCTGTCTGTTAAAATACATCTTGCTCTTTTTTCCGCTGTAGCGTATATACATAATCATCGCAAAATAGCATACTGCCACAACAATAGAGAGCTTCCAGTTGAGCACGAACAGAAGTATAAGTGTTCCCACTGCCTGAATTGCATTCTGAATAAGTGTCGCAAAGCTGTTGTTAAGAGCATCTGAGATGGTATCCACGTCATTTGTAAACAGGCTCATCACATCGCCGGTCTTTGTGGTGTCAAAATATTTAAGCGGCAGTTTCTGCACGTGTGAGAGCAGGTCCCGGCGTATGTCGTAGATTATTCTCTGTGCAACATTAACCATTATCTGGGTATACCCAAGCGCCGACAGGGCACCTGCAAAATATATGGCCGCAGTTATCAGCACACCTGTTATCAGACGCGCCCCGCCGTCCTGCGCTATAAATACATTAACCACAGGCTTTATCATAAAAGTCCCCAAAAGGTTAGCAACAGCGCTTATAGTGACGAGTACCGCCACGGCCAGCAGCATTAGCTTGTGCCTTCCAAGGTATGCCCCAAGGGCACCAAGCGTCTTTTTAAGGTTCTGCGGCTTCTTACCGCTCCACTGCTTCATTTCTCGTCCCCTCCCCTCATCTGAGTTTGGTATATCTCCTGATATATCGGGTCGGACTTCAGCAATGTCTCATGCGTACCCACCGCGTGGACTTTCCCCTCGTCGATTATTATTATCTGGTCGGTGTCCATTACAGAGGTTATCCGCTGGGCGATGATTATTTTCGTCATATCCGGGAGCTTTGCAAGGCCCGCTCTTATCTTTGCCTCAGTAGCGGTGTCAACGGCACTTGTGGAGTCATCAAATATGATTATCTTTGGCCTTTTAAGAAGGGTTCTTGCAATGCACAGCCTCTGCTTCTGGCCGCCGGAGATGTTAACGCCTCCCTGCCCTAAATCGGTATCCAGGCCATTCGGCATCTTTTCCAAAAACTCG
This sequence comes from Candidatus Alloscillospira gallinarum, assembly GCA_904420055.1. GTDB lineage: Bacteria > Bacillota > Clostridia > Oscillospirales > Oscillospiraceae > Alloscillospira > Alloscillospira gallinarum. The sequence goes on from CAJFTV010000115.1 coordinate 4,378, forward strand.
TCGGCACACGCCGTCCGGCATGCCTCCCATAACGTGTCATCGTCCGCCGTCTTATCTCCCCAGCGCAGATTATCCCTCACCGTCCCGGAAAACAGTACATTTTTCTGGAGCACGATTCCGACAGCGTCTCTGAGCGCCGCCATGTCGTATTCCCGCACATCATGTCCGCCTACGTAAACAGCGCCGTCGGTTACATCATACAATCTTGGTATCAGCTGGACAAGGGTGGTCTTAGCAGCTCCTGTCCCGCCGAGTATTCCCACGGTTTCACCTGGCTTAATTTTAAGGTTCACGTCAGACAGCACATACTCCTCAGCTCCTGCGCTGTACTTAAAGCTCACATTTCTGAACTCGATACTGCCGTCTGAAACAGTGTTAACCGGATTTTGACAGTCTTTAAGCTCCGGCTCCTCGTCCAGTATTTCGCACACTCTCCTTGCACTGGCAATTGAACGTGTAAGCTGCAAAATAACATTAGCTATCATCATGAGAGTGTTCATCACCTGAAGCACATAGCTGAGCACCCCTGTAAGTTCTCCCACTTGCAGGCCGCCGGTTATTATAAGCTTTCCTCCAAACCACATAATGAGCACTGTGGCGGTATACATTATAAACTGGAAGGCCGGAAGATTCAGAGCTACAAGCCGAAATGTCTTTTTACTCGTGGTCATGAGCTCAGCATTTACACTCTCAAACTTTTCCTCCTCATAGTCCTCCCGCACAAATGCCTTAACGGCACGTATAGCCGTGAGGTTCTCCTGGATAGCGCTGTTCACCCTGTCCATTGCCCGCTGAAGGCGTGAAAACATAGGCGCAACCGCCCGCAGCACAAAATACAGTACCGTCCCCAGCGCCGGCACACACACAAAAAACACAAGTGCAAGCCTGAAATTCAAAAATGCGGACATTGCCACCCCCATAACAAGAGCTGCCGGGCTGCGTGCTATGGGTCGCAGGCCCGTCTGCAGGGCACGCTGCAAAACTGTTACGTCAGTCGTCATTCTTGTGACCATGGAAGCTGTTTCAAATTTATCAAGGTTTGCAAAGGAAAACTTCTGTATTTTCTCATATTCTGCCATTCTCAGGTTCGCCCCAAAGCCGTTTGAGGCTATTGCTGAGAATCTGGCATACAGAAGTCCTGTCACAAGGGCCAGTACAGCGCAGATACCCATTATTATTCCCCGGCTGAGAATAAAGTCAATATCGCGGTTTTTTATTCCTACATCTATGATATCCGACATCACAAATGGAATTGAAAGCTCTAACGCCGTCTCTATGATGACAAATATTACCGCTATGATAAATTCCCGTTTATAGCCCCCTATGTACTTAGCTATCTTCTTCAGTGCCATCTGCCGTTTTCCCCTCCTCAAGGTATGCGTTTAAATTGTTGTAGGCCCTTTTGAGGTACTCGGCAAACTGCTGCCGCTCCTCATGCGAAAAGCCACGAAGCATGTGTTCCTGAGTGGCAGAACACTGTTGCTGCCACTTTTTTTCAACTTCAATTCCTTTTTGAGTAACTTCAATTATTCCGGGCCGGCGCCCCCCATCAAGCGCCCGCCGGGATATCAGCCCGCGCTTTTCCATAGCGTCCAGCATACGGCACACAGCAGCCGGGTCAATCGCAAAATACTTTGCCAGCTCTTTCTGGCTGCACCCGCCGTGCTCTACCAGATACACGAGCAGCTTCGGCTGGCCTGAGCCCAGACCCAGCTCTACAAGCCGCCGGCGGTTACAGTTCCTGTTTGTGTGGAACACCCGGTATATCAGCATATGAAATGTGCTCTCCATGTAGCACCTCCGTTAATTGATATATCAAAAATTGATATGTCAATTATACATCTATGTCAAATTTTTGCAATGTCATATCACACAATTTCCAAATAATTTGCCCGGCGGCTTTGGGCACACCGTTGATTTTTCTCCACATATTATGTATACTCATGGCAAAGTACAGAGAAAAGAGGTAAATTAACATGCTTTTTGTGGAATATCCAAAGTGCTCTACCTGTCAGAAAGCTAAAAAGTGGCTGGACGAAAACGGCTTTTCATATGAGGACAGGCATATAAAAGAAAATAATCCAACGTATGAGGAGCTAAAAAAATGGCACGCTGACAGCGGCCTTCCCCTGCGCAAATTCTTCAACACAAGCGGCATGCTTTACAAGTCCATGAATCTCAAAGAAAAACTCCCAAATATGAGCGAGGAGGAGCAGCTTCAGCTCCTTGCCACCGATGGAATGCTGGTAAAGCGCCCCGTACTTGTGGAGGGCAAAACCGTCCTTCTCGGCTTTAAACCGGAGACATGGGAGATTTCTCTTAAAAAGTAAAAACTGCATATAAGTGAACTGTTGCACTTCATAGTATAATTCACCATGTATTAAATAAAAAGCTCTCTATAAAAGAGAGCTTTTTCACATAACTTTATAAAATGCGGCGCTCATGCTTGGAGCGCCGCACCTGGTTTTTACAGTACCTTTGCCAGAAACCCCTTCAGTCTGTCAGACTGGGGATTCTCAAATATCTCCTTGGGAGTGTTTTCCTCCACAATTTTTCCGTCTGCCATGAAAATAACACGGCTGGCAACTTCCCTGGCAAACCCCATTTCATGGGTTACCACAACCATAGTCATTCCCTGACGCGCCAGGTCCTTCATAACGTCCAGAACCTCTCCCACCATCTCCGGGTCCAGTGCCGAGGTGGGCTCATCAAAAAGCATCACGTCCGGCTCCATACACAGCGCCCTTACAATCGCCACGCGCTGCTTCTGCCCGCCGGAGAGCTGGCTTGGATAGGATTCCGCCCTGTCCCCAAGGCCCACAACTTCAAGAAGCTCCCGTGCTTTTTTCTCTGCGTCCTCTTTTTTCATCTTTTTTAGCTGTACCGGCGCCACAGTCATGTTTTTCAGCACATTCATATTGGGAAACAGGTTGAAATGCTGGAAAACCATGCCCATCTTCTGCCGGTGCATATTTATATTTGTCTTCTTGTCTGTTATGTCCACGCCCTCAAAATATATGTGTCCGGAGGTAGGCAGCTCAAGGAGGTTAAGGCTCCTCAAAACAGTGGACTTTCCGCTGCCGGAGGGACCGATAATTACAACTACCTCTCCCTTTTCTATGTCAACATCTACGCCGTCCAGGGCCTTTATTTTCCCGTTTTTATAGTGCTTGCAAAGGCCCTCGGTCCTTATTAGACTGTTACCGTTCACTTGCGCGGAGCCTCCTTTCAAGTCTGCCCACAAGCCATGTGAGTATCATTACCATTATAAGATAAGACAGTGCGAGAATGGTCAGGGGCAATACATAGGAATACGTCCTTCCCATTATTATGTATATCCCCTTTGTAAGGTCCTGCAACGCGATATATCCCATAACCGAGGTCTCTTTCAAAAGTGCAATGAACTCATTGCAGAGCGTCGGCAGAACATTTTTAAAGGCCTGAGGTATTATAATAAAACGCATCGTCTGTACATAATTAAACCCAAGACTGCGTCCTGCCTCAAACTGCCCGGGGTCAATGGACATTATTCCGCTTCTGAATATCTCCGCCACATATGCGCCGGAGTTTATTCCGAATGTTATAATTCCCACCATTACCTCTTCTGTGGACACAAGTACAATTAAGTACATTATGAGAAGCTGGACAACGACCGGCGTGCCTCTTATGACGGTCAGATATATTTTGCAGATACCGTTGAGAATCCGCATAATTACGGCACCCACTCCTCCGCGGCGGCGGTACTCCTCCTCATTTTTGTCGTAAGTGCTGCGAATTGCGGCTATTACAACGCCGATAATTATACCTATTATAACCGCGCCGATAGTCACTATAAGTGTCATTTTAAGGCCGTCAGTTACATATCGCCAGCGTTCGCCCTCTATAAAATTAAATACAAAGTCGTCCTTTATTTTGACAAAGAAATCCCCTATGGAATTAAAAAACTCGCTCATATTTCCACCTCAATATCAAAACAAGGGCGGACGGACCGCCCTTGTTTTTGTCAGTGATTATAAATTAATCGGCGTTAATGTACTTGTCAATTACTTCCTGTACCTTACCGTCTGCAATGAGCTTCTCAAGAGCCTCGTTTACTTTTGCCCCCAGCTCCTCATTGTCTTTTGCATAGCAGATGGCGTAATCCTCAACAGCGTACTCAGTATCAAGAATCTTAAGTCCCTCATTGGCCTCTACAAACGCCTTTGCCGGCTCGTTGTCTATAATCACGCAGTCAATGCGTCCGGCCAAAAGGGCCTGAACAGCGTCGGCGCCCTTGTTATAGCGGTTGACAGTGCCAAGTCCCGCGTCTTCAATATCCTCCGTGGAATAGATATCGCCGGTTGTTGAGGTCTGTACACCGATTGTGTAGTTGCCGTCGCCAAACAGGTCGTCAACCGACGTGATGGGCGAATCTTCCGTCACAATTATGGACTGAATACCCGTTGCATATGATGTGGTAAAGTTCACGCTCTCAAGTCTCTCCTCTGTGACTGTCATGCCGGCCATTCCTATATCATATCTGCCGCTTGATACTCCGGGAACGATTGTATCGAAGTCAACGTCGACTATCTCCAGCTCCATGCCCAGCTCGTCGGCGATTAAAGCTGCAACTTCTGCGTCAATTCCTACAACCTCGCCGCCCTCGTGATATTCATAAGGAGGAAACTCAGCATTCGTAGCCATTACAAGCTTCTCCTTTTCAGCCGAATTACCATCTCCGGCCGCACTGCCGCCGTCATCATTTTTGCTGCCGCAGCCGGCAAAACAGGCCGCCATCATAATGACAGCCAGCACAAGCCCCAATATCTTCTTCATTTTCTTTTACCTGCCTTTATATGTATTATAAACTGCATTTTAACGCCGCCGGAAAAAGATAATAAATACACCTGTTTAACTGTGTAAATAGGTGTATTCTGCCGTATTTCCATAAGCGATAATATGCTTA
>CAJFTV010000116.1 GCA_904420055.1 Candidatus Alloscillospira gallinarum
ACCATGCCGGTGGCAAGGCCAATCTGGTTGCCGTATGAGCTGTAGCCCGCCGCGGCGGAGGTGACAATTGTGCGCTGAGGCAGCTTTCCGGGGAGCGTGTCAGATATGGGAACCGTGGGGTCGGCTGCGCCTGTAACCCTCATCGCGGCATAGACGTAGCTCCTGCCGGAGAGAGGGTCGCGTATAGCGCCGCCGATACAGGTGGCCGCACCGCCGAATGGCTCTATCTCAGTCGGGTGGTTGTGAGTTTCGTTTTTAAACAGCAGAAGCCAATCCTGGTCCTCACCGTCAACATTTACCGTTATTTTTACAGTGCAGGCGTTAATTTCCTCTGACTCGTCCAGCTTTTGAAGTTTACCGGCGGCCTTCAGGCATTTTGCCGCGATGGTGCCAAGGTCCATGAGGCACACGGGCTTTGTGCGGCCGAGGGACTGCCTTGCAGCGAGATATTCGTCGTACGCAGCCTGTACCATAGGGTCCTCAAAGGATACGCTGTCGATAATGGTGTTAAAGGTGGTGTGACGGCAGTGGTCGGACCAGTATGTGTCTATCATCTTTATCTCGGTGATGGTGGGGTCGCGGCCCTCATCTTTAAAATACTCCTGACAGAAGTGAAGGTCACCGGTGTCCATGGCAAGGCCGTACTTTTCTATAAACTCCCCGAGGTTTTCCTCAGAGATTGCGGTAAATCCGTCAACTGTGGCAACTGTCTCCGGAATATCATAATTTACCTCCAGAGTTTCGTATTCGCCGAGCTGTGCCAGACGGCTCTCCACCGGGTTTATCACGTGGTGCTGTATTTTTTCTATGTCAGTCTTTGAAAGGCTGCCGTAGAGAAGATATACCTTTGCTGTTTTGACTGTGGGCCGTTCCTTCTGGGAGATAATCTGTATGCACTGGGCCGCGGAGTCTGCCCGCTGGTCAAACTGTCCGGGAAGGTACTCGACAGCAAATGCCGTGCAGCCGGCAGTGTCCAGCTTATCTGTGACAATGTCCAGCTGCGGCTCGGAAAAAACGGTTCCCACGCAGTAGTCAAAGAGCTCGCGGTCAATATTTTCCACATCGTACCGGTTTAAAAGGCGCAGATTGTCAAGTCCGTCAATACCCAGCAGGTTTTTTATATCCGATGCCAGAGCTTTGGCCTCCAGCGCAAGTTCATTTTTCTTTTCTACGTATATTCGGTAGACCATTTATATGTCCCCCTGTTAATTATTGTATTTTGCGCTTATGCCTCAAGCGCCCTTTTGCCTATGTCCTTCCGGTAATAGGCATTTTCAAAATGTATGTTTTCCGCTGCACAATAGGCGGCGTCAATGGCGTCCTTAAGAGTATCTCCGGTTGCAGTAACACCGAGAACGCGTCCACCGGAGGTGAGAAGCCTGCCGCTTTCAAGCTTTGCGCCCGCCACATATACCTGAGCGCCTATATTGTCAGGTATCGTTATTTCAAAACCGGTTTCATACTTCTTGGGGTATCCGCTGGAGGCCATTACAACGCAGCAGGCGGATTTGTTTTCAAACTCCACGGGGACCTCTGAAAGGCGCCCGTCCGTAACGGCCTGCATGATGTCGAACAGGTCGCTTTTTAAAAGGGGCAGAACCACCTGTGTCTCCGGGTCACCGAAGCGGCAGTTGTACTCAATTACCTTTGGCCCGTCTGGGGTGAGCATGAGACCAAAATAAAGACAGCCCTTAAATGTGCGCCCCTCGGCGTTCATGGCATTGACTGTGGGAAGGAATATCTCCTCCATGCAGCGGCGCGCAATATCCGGCGTATAGTAGGGATTGGGGGCGATGGTGCCCATACCTCCGGTGTTGAGGCCCTGGTCCCCGTCAAGCGCCCGCTTGTGGTCCATTGAGGAGACCATTGGAACGATAGTCCTGCCGTCTGTAAAGGAGAGTACGGAGACCTCCGGCCCGGTCAGAAATTCCTCAATCACAATGTTTGCGCCGCTGTCGCCAAAGGCCCTGTCCTCCATCATGGATTTGACAGCAGCTCTGGCTTCCTCGCGCGTCTCGGCGATGATGACGCCTTTGCCCAAGGCGAGACCGTCGGCCTTTATAACTGTGGGAACCGGCGCAGTATCGAGATACTCAAGAGCCTTTTCCATATCGGAAAATGTCTCATATGCCGCTGTGGGAATACCGTATTTTTTCATGAGGTTTTTTGAAAATACCTTACTGCCCTCAATTATGGCCGCCTTTTTGTCCGGGCCGAAACAGGGAATACCGGCTTTTGAAAGCTCGTCAACCATGCCGAGGACGAGGGGGTCGTCAGGTGCCACAACGGCGTAGTCAATTTTGTTATCCAGGGCAAATTTCACGGCGCCGGGTATGTCCTTTGCGCCGATACCGGTGCAGACGGCGTCCGCGGATATTCCGCCGTTTCCCGGCAGGGCGTAGATTTCATTTACACGTCTGCTCTTTTTAAGGGCCTTTATTATGGCGTGTTCTCTGCCGCCGCCGCCTATGACCATTATTTTCATAAAATTTCACATCGCCTTTCCGGCTACAATGTATAAATCACGTGTTCCCCTTGCGTAGCCGTACAAGGCGTGATGCAAAATTTCAAAAGACGGCTCAGTGGTGGAAAAGCCGCATACCCGTAAATGCCATAACCATGCCGAACTTGTCGCAGGTCTCAATAACCTGACTGTCCCTCACGGAGCCGCCGGGCTGGGCAACGAAGCTCACGCCGCTTTTTTTCGCCCGTTCGATGTTGTCTCCGAACGGGAAAAATGCGTCGCTTCCCAGGCTTGTACCCGTTATACTGTCAAGTAAAGCGCGCTTTTCCTCACGCGAGAGGGCGCGGGGCTTCTCGGTAAAGAGTGACTGCCAGTCTGCCAGCACGTCCTCCGGGTTGTCGGAGATGTAGACGTCTATTGCGTTGTCGCGCTCTGCCCGGCCGATTTCCGATTTAAACGGGAGGTTTAAAACCGCCTCACTCTGTCTGAGATACCAGTTGTCGGCCTTTGAGCCTGCAAGCCGTGTGCAGTGAATGCGGGACTGCTGACCGGCTCCTACGCCGATTGCCTGACCGTCTCTGGCAAAGCACACTGAGTTTGACTGTGTGTATTTAAGGGTGATAAGCGCCACTATAAGGTCGTCTGCCGCGCTCTCCGGCAGGTCCTTATTTTTTGTGACGATATTTTTTAAAAGTTCCCGATTTATCTCAAAATTGTTTCGGCCCTGCTTGAAGGTTATGCCGAAAACCTGCTTTGTCTCCTCAGGCTGGGGTACATAGTCCCTGTCAATTTTAATTATGTTATAAGCGCCCTTTTTCTTGGAGGAGAGTATCTCCAGCGCACGGGTGGTGAAATCAGGGGCGATAATGCCGTCGGAAACCTCTCTTTTTATGATGGAGGCCGTCACCTCGTCACATGTGCCGGACAGAGCAATCCAATCGCCGAAGCTGCTCATTCTGTCTGTACCGCGGGCGCGGGCATAGGCGCATGCCATGGGGCTGTCGTCAAGACCGGGGATATCGTCTACAAAGCAGGCGCGCTTAAGCTCCTCCGGAAGCCTGCGGCCGATGGCGGCCGACGTGGGGCTCACGTGCTTGAAGCTTGTGGCGGCGTCGCAGCCGAGAGCTGCGGAGAGCTCATGGACGAGCTGCCAGCTGTTCATGGCGTCTAAAAGGTTTATGTAGCCGGGACGGCCCGAAAGTATTTCAAATGGGAGCTCGCCGCCGTCCTCCATGTATACCTTTGCGGGTTTTTGATTGGGGTTACAGCCGTATTTCAGTTCAAATTCGCGCATTGTAAATCTCCATTCTGCCGCACAGGTGAATTTTATACCGGGGCTTCCCTGGCGGCGGCGGGAAAGTGCCGGAAAAGGGTACAGGCTGCTTTGAAAGTCTGTCCATTACTTATTTCAGTAGTCAAAACACTGTTTGTTCCGCACTGAATTAAAGCGGAACACGTCAGTCGCCAAGGTTTTTGTTAAAGATAACCCGGTCTGTCTCTCCTCCGCCGAGGGGTACGCGGCATGCGTAGAGAGATACCTTGTTGTCGGGGTTTAAGCTGTCCCATACACGGCGGGCAAAGCTGTCTATGTCGCCGTCAACAGAGATGAGACGCGGTTCCCCGGCAAAGGAGGGAAGGGGATTGCCGTCGCCCATGTACGTGCTTATAAAGTGACCGAAGCCGGGGAGGGGATTGTCAAAGCTGAAAAAGTTCCGGCAGCAGCAATTGGGGTCGCCGTTAAAGCTCTTGAGGATTGACAGCTCATAACTGCCGTTTTCGTAAACGACGCCTGAAATCCTGGGGGTATAGTTTGGTGCGTCAGGCTCAAATTCCCGCGGGCGGAGGGCGCAGCGCAGGCCGTGCCCCTCTTTAAATGTAGCTGTAATGTTCTCTGTCTGGTCGCCGTTTGTGACGATGGCCCTGCCGCCGGAAAAGCGCACGGGGTGGTAGATAATAAGGCTTGGGTCCGTCATTTTTGCGGGGTCGTGTGCCTGAGTTTTAATTCCGTCCTCTGTGGGGACAAAAACCCTGTTTCTGCTGTTTTCGCTGCGGCCCATTATAAAATATACGATATATGTGTCGCCGCCGGCATTTTTACCGAGGATTATTCCGCGGCCGGGGTAGGGGTTGCCGGAGAGTATTTCAAAAATATTTTCAGCCATTTTTTCTGCTCCTCACTATAGATTTTGCCACTGCCTCCGCCGCTTTGGGGAGGAGCTTCCACTCCGCCTGCTCCATGACACGGCGCTGCAGCGTTTCAGGGGTGTCGTTTTTACGAATATTTACCGCTTTTTGGGCGATAATCCTGCCGCCGTCCGGCACCTCGTTCACAAAATGCACTGTGGCGCCTGTCACCTTTACGCCGTACTGGAGCGCCGCCTCATGTACGCGGAGGCCGTAAAAGCCCTTCCCGCAGAAAGAGGGGATAAGGGAGGGGTGGACGTTTATTATCCTCTCGGGATAATTTTTCGTGAAATCCGCGCTGAGTATGGACATAAATCCGGCAAGAATAATCAGGTCGATGCCGTTTTCCTCAATTATCTGTGAGAGCCTGTCCTCAAAGTCCGGAACGCCGGACTTGACGACATAGGTCTTTATACCTGCGTTTTCCGCCCGTTTTAGGGCGAAAGCGCCGGGATTATTTGATATTACGGCGGCAATTTCCCCGTTTTTTAAAACGGTGCCCTGGGCGTCAATAAGTGCCTGGAGGTTTGTCCCGCCGCCGGACACCAGGACGGCTATTTTTGCCTTCAGCAAAGCTCTACACCCTCGCCTTCTGTAACTTCGCCCATTATGTATGCGTTCTCGCCGGAGGCGATGAGGGATTTTACCGCCTCGTCCGCTTTGTCGGGAGAGACAATAATGCTCATACCAACACCCATGTTGTAGGTGTTGAACATGTCGTGCTGGGGAATATTTCCCGCCTTTGCCAGAAGGTCAAATATGGGCGGGGTGTTGAGCTTCTTGATTTCAATCCTGACGCCGCAGCCCTCCGGCAGACTACGTGGAATGTTCTCGTAAAATCCGCCGCCGGTTATATGTGACACCGATTTTATACCGACATTTTGAATGAGCTCAAGAAGCGGCTTCACATATATTCTGGTGGGCGTTAAAAGCGCTTCTCCAAGTGTAGTGCCAAGCTCGGAAATGTGTTCATTTAAATCGCGGTTTTCGACGTCAAACGCCCGCCGCACAAGTGAGTAGCCGTTTGAGTGCAAGCCGGAGGAGGCCAGGGCGATAACGGCGTCTCCCGGGCGGACAAGGTTTTTGTCCAGTACGCGGCTCTTGTCCACAATACCCACGGAAAAGCCGGCGAGGTCATACTCGTCCTCCGGCATCATGCCGGGGTGCTCTGCCGTCTCGCCGCCAATAAGGGCGCAGCCCGCCTGCACGCAGCCCTCCGCCACGCCGGCCACGATTGAGGCAATTTTTTCAGGAATATTTTTGCCGCAGGCGATATAGTCCAGGAAGAACAGGGGACGTGCGCCGCAGCAAATTATGTCGTTTACGCACATGGCAACACAGTCAATTCCTATTGTGTCATGCTTGTCCATTAAAAATGCAATTTTCAGCTTTGTGCCCACGCCGTCGGTGCCGGAGACGAGCACGGGGTCTGCTATGCTTTTTGTGTCGAGGGAAAAAAGCCCGCCAAAGCCGCCGATATCCTCCAGTGTGCCGGGAATCATCGTGCGGGCCACGTGCTTTTTCATGAGTTCCACAGACTTGTAGCCGGCGGTTATATCCACACCGGCGGAGGCGTAGCTGTCAGATTTTGAGTTTATCATACGGACACGTCCTTTCAATTACGTACTGCACAATTCAAATTATTTTAGCTTTTCGTTGAGGTCGCGGTCCTTTTTGAGGACTTTTTCAGCATTTGCGGCTCTGGCCTGTGTAAGCTTTTCGGCCAGCGCGTCGTCAGATACGGCGATAATTTCCATGGCAAGCCAGGCAGAATTTGCCGCACCGTCAACTGCCACAGTGGCAACGGGTATGCCGGAGGGCATCTGCACAGTGGATAAAAGCGCGTCCATTCCGCCGAAGGCCTTAGAGCTTATTGGAATTCCTATGACGGGGAGCGTGGTGTTTGCTGCGATTGCCCCGGCAAGATGGGCTGCCATTCCCGCCGCGGCGATTATTGCGCCGAAACCGTTTTTACGGGCGTTTTCTGAAAACTCCTTTGCCTGCAGGGGAGTGCGGTGTGCGGAAAAAACATGGGCCTCGAAGGGAACTCCATACTCATTCAGAACGTCAAACGCTTTCTCAACGGTGGGAAGGTCACTGTCGCTGCCCATAATGATAGCTACTTTTTTCATATCTGTATTCTCCATTCTGCCGCCGCATGTCAAACGTTAAAATCTCCTCCGGCGGCAGGCGGAGATTTTACGTGTATACTAAAAAAATACGGACATACCAGTCCCTTTTAACGGATTGATATGCCCAGACGGTCGGCTTTTTCCGGTTTCTGTTCCCCGTGGGTTTTCCCACTTCCGTCAGTTGCAGAAATCCGACATGTTTTATATGCTGATTATAAATCATACAGAGGTTTTTTGTCAATGACATAAGCACAAAACGGGCCGATTTGCCCGGCTTGGCCCAAAACCTATTGAGCATATGGCAAAATGGGCATATAATTGAAATTAATAAAAATATGACGGAGTGGTGTGATGAAGGAAAAGACAATGATAAGGGACCTCACAGAGGGGAATGTGAGGTCTCAGCTTATCAGGTACTCGATGCCGTTTATACTGGCAAATCTTTTGCAGACAGTTTACAACCTTGTGGATATGATTGTGGTTGGGCAGTTTGTTGGAAAAGTTGGCCTTTCAGCCGTGTCTATAGGCGGAGACCTTTTAAACTTCTTTACATTTATATGCATGGGGTTTTGCTCTGCCGGGCAGATAATAATAGCCCAGTATGTGGGAAAACAGGAGTACGACAATGTGAAAAGGGCCATAGGCACGTTTTTTACTTTTATCATGGCGATTGCCATAGTGTTCACAGCGGTGGGACTAATATTCAAGGACGCTTTTCTGCAATTTATGAATGTGCCGGAGGACGCCTATAAGCAGGCGTATGACTACACGGTGGTTTGCTCTGCCGGACTTGTTTTTGTCTATGGCTACAATATTGTCGCCGCAGTTTTAAGGGGAATGGGAAACTCAAAGACGCCTCTTGTGTTTGTGGCGGTTGCGGCTGTAATTAATTTTGTCCTGGACTATATACTTGTAGCAATTTATGACACGGGAGCCGCTGGTGCGGCGGTTGCCACGGTTTTCGGACAGGGAGTGGCGTTTATAAGCGCGATTGTATATCTTTACCGCAGGAGAGAGCAGTTTAATTTTGATTTTAAGCTTAAAAGCTTTAAAATAGACGGCAAAATAATGGGCCTTATTGTGCGGCTTGGAATACCAATGGCACTGCAAAGCTGTGCCATAATTGTCTCGGCGCTGGTGGTAAACTCATTTATAAACGCTTATGGAGTTGTGGCGTCGGCGGTGACGGGCGTTGGCAACAAGCTGGGAAATGTTGCCAGTATTGTGACCAACGGACTTAACACCGCCGGAGCTGCCATGGTGGGGCAGAATTTTGCCGCGGGAAAGCAGGACAGAATGAAAAAGATTGTAAATCTCGTAGGGATTTACAGCCTTATATTTGCCGGGATACTGTCGGTTATAATGCTTGCGGCTCCTGAAGCGGTGTTTGGGATATTTGACAACTCCCCGGACGTTATGGATATGGCCAGAGATTATGTGGTGATAGCAATTATAAACTTCTTCGGATTTGCCACAAGGGCGCCGTTTCTGGCTCTTATAAACGGACAGGGCTTTGCGGCGCTGAGCTTTGTAGGGGGAATTATGGACGGCGTTGTAATCCGGATATTCCTCTCGATTTTCCTGGGGAAAACCATGGGAATGGGCATAATGGGGTTCTGGATTGGCAGTGTTGTCGCAGGATATGCGTACGGAGTAGTGGGCAGCTTCTACTATTTTACCGGTCTGTGGAAAAAGCGTGCCCTTGCAATAAAGTGATACGGCGTGTTACAATTATTTAAATGAATAAAGGAGGTTATCCCATGAAAAACGACTATTCTGTACTTGCAAAGCTGGAGCTTTGCGATAAGCCAATTGGCGTAAAATATGGATTTTTCAGACCTGAGGGCATAGAGCCGCTTGAAAAAGACGCGGCAATGAGCCTCTGCGAGATGATGCGTCTATGTCAGAGAGAAGACCGGGCTTTCTACTTTTCCAAAGACCACACGGAGACCTGTGTGGGAAAGATTCTGTTAGGCATGGAGGATATGGCCCCCTTTGCCGAGAGCGGACAAATTGGTGCGCGGCTCGGTGTTTTTGACGAGCCCCGGTGCAACCAGCATTTTTATCAGTATGTGTCGAAGATGGACAGGGGCACGGTGAATTACGTGTCATTTGCCCCTTATGACAAGATGAATTTTGAGCCGGACGTGCTGGTTATAAGTGCACCGGCAGAGAAAGCGGAGCTTGTAATGCGGGCTATGACGTATTCCACGGGAGAGATGTACAAGTCCTCCTGCACTCCGGTTATGGGCTGCTCTTGGCTGCTTATTTATCCGTTTAAAACTCAGGAGGTAAACTTTATTGTCCCGGCGCTTGTCCACGGACCACACGGCAGGGAGCTCTATTCCCCCGATACGCTTCTCATAGGCATACCGTACAGGTGGATACCGGCGGTACTGCGGGGCCTCAATGAGATGACTTACCATCTCGAGGGTCACGAGAGCCGTGAGAAATATTACGCGGAGTTTGAGGGGATACTGGCTGACCTTGCAGAGCGGTCCAAAAATCCGTAAGGAGCGGGACAGATGGACATGGCAAAACATGCCGCAATATTTGACCTTGACGGCACGCTTTTAAACTCCATAGAGGATTTATACTTGAGCATGAACTTTGTCCTGAAAAGAAACGGCTTTCCTGAGCGGACGCTTTCAGAGATACGGGGATTTGTAGGGGACGGAATTTATAAGCTGTGCCAAAGGGCTCTTCCATACGGCACAAAAAATGAGACAGTGCAGAGAGTTTTTGAAGAGATGCACGGCTATTACATGGAGCACTGTATGGAAAAGTCAGCGCCGTATCCCGGCATTACCCGCATGCTTGAGAGGCTTAAAGCCGCCGGGGTAAAAACTGCCGTTGTGTCAAATAAGAGCGATGACGCCGTGAAAAAGATATGTTCCTATTACTTCGGTGAGACTGTCAGTACCGCGATAGGCGAGCGTGAACAGGCGGGGATAAGGAAAAAGCCGGCACCCGATTCAGTTCTTGCCGCCCTTGGTGTTTTAGGTGTGACGGCGGAAAAGGCTGTGTATATCGGGGACTCTCAGGTGGACGTATACACCGCGCAGAACAGCGGTATGGACGGCATTGCCGTAACGTGGGGGTTCAGGACAAGGGCGGAGCTGGAGCGCGCAGGGGCTCGGGTTTTTGCGGATACGCCTGAAAAACTTTTTGAGCTCATATGCGGATACGATGATGGAGCGCATATATGAAGCGTGAAATGGGAATTGCTAGGTGCGGACTTGCCTGTTGCCTGTGTTCGGAAAATGACAGCTGCTCAGGCTGCAATACCGGAAAATGTCCGGAAAAAGAGTGGTGCGAGATTAGAAAATGCACCATGTCCCGCGGCATAGGGCACTGCTTTGAGTGTGACGAGGACTGCCGGAAGGGGATTTTAAGAAAGATAAAGCCGTATGCGTTCACATTATTCGCAAGGCAGTACGGTGAAGAGACGCTTCTTGACTGTCTGGAACACAATGAGAAAAACGGTGTTGTGTATCACCGGGAAGGATTTTGCGGCGACTATGATGATTTTGAAGATTTAGGTGAGCTCACAGAGTTTATTAGAACCGGACGGAGGTAGTGCTTGCATTTGTGGTGCCGGCAGTGATAAAAGTCCTGCGCACAGATTTTATAAAGCTCTAAAGTGAGACAAACCGTTTTCAGACACGCTAAAAGGGCCCTGCAGGGGCCCTTTTACCATATTTCTAAGTGTTTACGTTGTGAGAGTTCCGCTCTCCGTCTCAATTAAAATCAGTATCCGCTCCTCATTTCCCGTCTCACAGTTTACATATACTATAATGTGTTCACCTTCTGCATTTTCGCATTTAAACTCATGGCAGAGCACCTCATATTTTCCGCTGGTAGGAATAATTGCAAGTTCGTGTGAGAGCACGGTTAAGACGGGAGAAACGCGGCTCTGTGCCTCCTCGGCGGAGACTGATATCTGTGGAATTGTACGCTCCGTGTGGCTCATAAAATAGCCGAGGGCCTCAAATCCCACCACTTCACCGTTGTCCAGTGCAATGGAAACTTTAATCAGGTCAGGGTAGCATATTACTCCCTCCTGAGTATATGCGAAGTTTACTGTGCAGACGTTGTTTTCTGTCATATAGTAGCTCTCGGTCATGGAAGTATATCCCATACTGCCAAGCAGATTTTCCGCCGCCTGTACGGCCTCCTCCTGGGAAATGGAGCCGCCTGTCACAGCCCGGGAGTTTGTAAACTGCAATATAAGGCCTCCGTTTACAGTCACCTCTACATACAGGGTGCCGCTCTCACGCTGTGCCTCCAGCATGAAAACGGGGACTGTACCCTCTCGCCGTCCGGTGACAGTCAGTTCACCGGCGGAAATTCCAAGAAATTCCGCAGCGGTATTTCTGGCCTCTTCTTCGCTTACCTCAGGAAGGTCCTTTGTATAAAGCGGTTCCATTGTAAGAAGGTGCTCTGAAAATGGGCCGTCGTATATGAGTGACGGAATTTCTGGAAATTCACTTTCCATATTCTGCATGCTGCTGCCCAAGACATTTTCGGAGATACCATCGGACAGCCCGTACTGGCTGTGTGACAGCTGTGCAATTGTTATCTCTCCCCGGTCAAGCTGGGTCAGAAGCTGCGTAAGATTTCCCGACAGTGTTTTTGCCCCCTGAGAAAGTGATTTCAGAGTTTCAAGCTGTTCCTGGGTATAGGTACTGCCTGTCGCCGCGCTTTTTGATATGGAAAACGCATAGTCGCCTATTTTTGCTACGAATTCTGTCGTCTTGCTCAGCTCCTCCTGAGAGAAAGGCAGTTCTCCCAGGGACATCTGAGCGGATACGGCTTTTCCGTATACCTCTGTGCAGGTGGCGGATATCATAGAGGGTGAGGCTGCGTATACGCTTTTTTCCAGTGCCGTGCTTATCTCGTTTACTCCGTTTACGGCAGAGGTAAAGGCGCGGCGGTAAGTGTTTGTAAGCTGTATTTCGCTGCTTTTCAGACGGCAGTAATTAGATATGGCAAGACCTGTAAGTACAAGTATGCCTGCAATGGCATATGTCACAGTAATAATTCTGAATTTTCGCGTAAATTTCAAAGAAAACACCTCTTTGGAGACTATTTTTTCACAAAGAGGCAAAATTATTATTGGGAAAATATTCAAACATGGTAAGACATAAAGGCGTATACATCTTTCGGGTAAATGGGAGTGGGCACCCCTGCCTCGCTGTTTGCGGCGGCATTAACATAAAAATCCGGCGGATTTTGTTCCGCCGGATTTTTTGCCGGTTTTTATCCTATTCGGTCATAAGGCGCTGCATGGCCATGCTTATTCTGTTCAGCGACTCATATCTGCCTAAAATATGGCAAATTTCCACGGCGCCGCCGGGAGTTACAAGCTTTCCGGATACCGCAATGCGAACAGGCCACATTAAGGTGGCGTTTTTAACTCCAAGCTGAGCGGCCAGGTCAATCAGCCCGTCGTGTATTGTCTCCTGTTCCCAGTTTGGGAGGTTCTGGAAAAGCGGCAGAACGGCCAGGAGCATATTTACGGCCGTGGGCTTGTCACACTTTGATTTCTTATTCTCAAAGAGCTCAAGGCCATACTCCGGCAGTGCCTCGAAAAAGTCAATCTTCTCCGGAATATCCGTGAGCTTTTCACAGCGCGGCTGAAGTATTGCCGCTATTTTATCGGGATTTATGTCCTCGTTTGTGACAACGCTGCGGATATAGGGCCTGGCGGCCTCTGCAAATTTTTCCGGAGCCATGGCGCGGATATACTCGCTGTTAAAATATGTGAGCTTTGTCATGTCGAATATGGCGGGGGACTTGGATATGCCGCTTATGTCAAACACACTGATAAGCTCCTGAAGCGAGAAAATTTCCTGCTCTCCTCCGGGACTCCAGCCCAGAAGGGCGACATAGTTTAAGACGGCGTCAGACAGATAGCCCATGGAGATTAAATCCTCATATGATGGGTCGCCGTGGCGCTTTGACATCTTGTTGTTCGCGTCCCTCATGACAGGGGGGCAGTGGATATACGCTGGAATTTCCCAGCCGAAAGATTTGTACAGGAGGTTATATTTCGGTGAGGAGGAGAGATACTCGCTTCCCCTTATCACATGGGTTATACCCATTAAATGGTCGTCAATTACGTTTGCAAAGTTGTAGGTGGGCAGTCCGTCAGACTTTATTAAAACATTGTCGTCAAGGCTGTCGTTTGGAACGGTTATATCGCCGAAAATCATGTCGGAAAAGGTGGTGCTGCCATCGGCGGGTATTTTCTGGCGGATAACATATGTATCGCCGCGTGCGATGCGCTCTTTTATCTCATTTTCTGAAAGAGAACTGCACCCGCACTGATGCTTTTTAACTGCTGAGTGGTCGCCGGCGTCGCTGGCATGCTCTTCCTCCTTGCCGCAGAAGCAGCGGTATGCGCCGCCGAGCTCAATGAGAAGCTCAGCGTATTTTCCGTATATATCCCGCCTTTCGGTCTGGATATATGGGCCTACCGGCCCGCCAATGTCAGGCCCTTCGTCGTGCGCAAGGCCGCACTGGTTAAGTGTGGAGTAAATTGCGTCTATGGCACCGTCTACAAGCCGCCCCTGGTCTGTGTCCTCAATTCGGAGGATAAATGTTCCTCCCATGCTCTTTGCGATGAGATATGTGTACAGAGCGGTGCGGAGATTGCCCACGTGCATATAACCTGTGGGGCTGGGGGCAAAGCGGGTGCGCACCTTTCCCCGGGGTATGCGTGCTTCCATCTCCTCAAACCATGATTTGTCAATTGACATTTTAAATACCTCCTAAAGTCTGGCCAATATAAGCAGGCCTTGCTAAGCTTTTAAAATAATCTGTTAGGATTGGCCCATGTTTGCTGCATGTAATGTGAATAAACTCTTCCGCACCGGCTTTATTATGCACGGTGCAGATTACGTTTGGACACCATCTCTGGACAGGACAGAGATGCAGATAATCACTCATCGTAGCTGTCCGGAGAGTAATCTTCCGGCTCCGCTAAAGGTGTGTCTGCCGGAGCTGTGCCTGTTATATAC
>CAJFTV010000117.1 GCA_904420055.1 Candidatus Alloscillospira gallinarum
GGTCTTCATGCCTTCCTTAAAACCGTCCTCCGGGAACGCAATGTAGTCCTCAGGCGTAAGGCCGTCTGTCACGGCATATTCCCCTGTCTCGGCAAAATACTCGCCTAAGGTTACGCTTCTCTTCTCAAGCTTTCCTGAACTGCTCTCCGCCCAGACCCAGCTCTCGCCGTCTGCGTCGTTTATGTAGTACTCCGGCAGCTTAAGCGCGCTGTCCTCGCCGTCTTCACCAGGCAGTCCCGCCTGAATATAGACGTGCTGCCCCATTAAAAGGCCTTCGGAGGAATCAATATCTACATAAAATGGGTACTTCGTCGTACTGCTCATCTCGTCCGACGGCATTCCGTTTGAGTTCGTGCCCAAATCTCCGCCGTCCCAGTTGATGGTTGACAGTGTGCCCGTCCAGTAGCTGTCGTCAACCCGGGAGCGAATTGTAACAGGTACCCCCTCGTACAGAAGGTTCCTGTTCATCTCATTCAACGTACCTTTTACCCGCATGCTGCCGGTCTCGGTAATTGTCATATATGGCAGAGGATTTCCGCTGCTGTCCGTTCCGCTCTCAGATATATCTGAAACAATGCCCTGTATAGTGGATTTGACCTCCGCCTGGTTTACGGCCTCCTCCTGCCTTGTTAGCTCAGTCTGCTTGAGATTGATGTTGTATTCCGTCTCACGGATATTTGTCTCAAGCGTCTGTATCTCCAGAGTATATGACAGCTTTTCCGACTCAGGAGCCGCGGCACGCTGCGCTGTCAGGTCTTTAATCTGCGCGTTGGCGTCGTCAATGCTGTTTCTCATACTCTGAATCTCCAGCCTCGTCTGCTCCAAAGTTAGCTGGGCCGCCTCAGTGTCGTATGCAAAGAGCACATCACCCGGATTTACCTGCTGCCCCTCTTCAACATATCGCTCCTTTACGGTCATACCCTCGTCAAGCTTAATGCTCTCCGTCTGGCCCGCCACGACAATTCCCGGAAACCTGTCGGCAGCAGACGTGCTGCCGATACCGGCGATATCCCCCACTGACTGCACCGATACCGTCTCTCCTCCGTCTCCGCAGCCGGCCAGCGTCAGCGCAAACACCGCCGCAACAGCAATAGCCGCAAGCTTAATACCCCGTTTTTTCATATTCTCCCTCCGTTGCTTTTCGCTTATATACTTATGTGACGATAAAATAGGTATTTTGTTTCACAAATCCAAGTATAACACAAAACTTTTGCAGTTTAAGTTTCTTTAAAGGTTCTTAAGGTTTCGTGCCGGGTTTTTTAATAATCCCCTATCCCAGCTGCTTTTGCAGCGTCTCAAGGAACTTTTCAGCCGGCTTTGAAAACACCTGATACTTCTTCCATGCCACCACAAGTCCTGCCGTGAGCCCCGGCTTAAATCTCCGGAAGCAAAGTCCGCTGTCCCCCGCCGTGTTTATAAGGCCGTCAATGCACACCGCACTGCAAAGTCCCTCTTTCACCATAATTGCCGCATTGTAGAGGAGATTATATGTACCGATTACATTTAAATCGTCCGCCGGTTTTCCAAGCCACCCTGTAAGCTCGTTTTGCAGCATGGACTGACGTGAAAAGAGAAGCGGTATCCCATACAGGTCTTCAGGAGAGACAAACTCCTTTTCGGCAAGAGGATTGTCAATTCTCAAAAGCAGCCCGCAGACATCGGCCTCCGGCAGGACGATGTAGTCATATTTTTTAAAATCCGCCGCACCGACAAACAATCCAAAGTCCAAAAGCCCCTTGTCAAGGCGCTCAGCTATGTCCTCTCCATTTCCGCTGTGAAGGTGAAACCTTATCCCCGG
Organism: Candidatus Alloscillospira gallinarum; assembly: GCA_904420055.1. Lineage (GTDB taxonomy): Bacteria > Bacillota > Clostridia > Oscillospirales > Oscillospiraceae > Alloscillospira > Alloscillospira gallinarum. The sequence goes on from CAJFTV010000117.1 coordinate 1,799, forward strand.
ACAGCTATTACGCATCTCACGGATTGTCTTTGCCACATATTTCATGCCCAGCGTCTCTCCGCCGCCGATGTATATATCCCCTTCTATAATCTCGTCATCGGCCTTAATGGCCGCCTCAGTCTTGTCGGCAAGGTCAACTATTTCCTGCGCACGCTTTTTGAGAAACATTCCCTCATCGGTCAGCGTCATACGGCGGCTGCCGCGGACAAAAAGCTTTTTTCCCAGTTCTTCCTCCAGCTCCATGAGCTGCCGGGAAAGGGTGGGCTGTGTCACGTGCAGGCTTTTTGCCGCGGAGGTTATGCTCTCCTCCCTTGCCACAGCCAAAAAATAGCGAAGTACCCTCAGTTCCATTAATACGCCTCCTCTTTGACACAAAATCTTGTTATTTTATCCTATTGTACCCCGCAATTAATATTACCGTCAAGCATAGAAGAGAATAATTTATAAGTATTTGATATTTTACATATCCTATATTACAATACTCCCATAATAAATTTGTCAGGAGCTTTAAAAATGGACTTGAATGAATACCTTGAAATATTAAATTCCGGGGCGCACATTGATGCCGGCTCTCCTGTGCATATGTACATGCACGGTGCCTCCCAGGAGGCGCTGCGCCTGACAGCAGAGCTCAATTCCGGATATCACACACCGGAGGAAATCCGTGAGATATTCTCCCGCATAACCGGAAAAGAAATCGACCCGTCTTTCGGCATGTTTCCCCCATTTTATACAGACTTTGGCAAAAACATAACCGTCGGTCGCGGCGTCTTTATAAACGCCGGCTGTAAATTTCAGGACCAGGGCGGCATAACCATAGGCGACGGTGCTTTAATCGGCCACAACGTTGTGCTGGCAACCTTAAACCATGACCTTGACCCAGCCTCGCGCCACAGTATGACTCCCGCACCCATACATATCGGAAAAAACGTGTGGATTGGCGCAAATTCCACTATTTTGCCCGGCGTTTCAATCGGAGACGGCGCCATTGTGGCCGCCGGAGCAGTGGTGACAAAAAACGTGCTGGAAAATACCCTTGTGGGCGGCGTTCCGGCAAGAGAAATACGAAAATTATAAAAACTACCGTAAAATTCTATTACATGGTCAAATAATGTGCAAAAGCTCCGGCAGGCAATGCCTGCCGGAGTTTTCTTGTTCATATGGTCTCCCCGTGATATAATAAAACCATACTGCAATATTATGGAGGCGGTAACGGTGAAACGCTGCATTGTATGTGCCGGAATAGTTCAAAAATAAAATCTCAGGAGGTTTATTATGACTATTTCGGCTGACACACTGTATCCCCGAGTGGGCGACAGAGAGACTATTTACCTTAAAAACGCGATAACAGACCCCGGCATAACCGTGGGCGACTATACAATGTACAACGATTTTGTAAACGACCCCGTACTTTTTGAAAAAAACAACGTGCTGTATCACTATCCAATCAACGGCGACAGGCTCATAATCGGCAAGTTCTGCTCTGTAGCCTGTGGTGCGCGCTTTCTTTTTACCAGCGCGAACCACACCCTGAGGTCACTGTCCACTTATCCTTTCCCGCTGTTTTTTGACCAGTGGGGCTTAGATAAAAGAGATGTCCGTGACGCCTGGGACCACAGAGGAGATATCATTGTCGGAAATGACGTCTGGATTGGCTATGAGGCTGTTATCATGTCAGGTGTAACCATTGGAGACGGCGCGGTTATTGCCGCCCGTGCCGTGGTAACCCGTGACGTACCGCCTTACACAATTGTCGGCGGTGTTCCTGCCAAGCCCATAAGAAAGCGCTTTTCTGATGATGTCGTACAAAAGCTTGAAAAGCTTCGCTGGTGGAACTGGCCGGAGGATAAAATTTCCCGGAATATCCGAGCAATACAGTCCGGCAGAATTGACGGCCTGACGTGACGGCAGAAAATCCCACACAGTCCAAAACTCAAGAATGTATAACCATAAAAGAGGCTGACATAATGCATGTCAGCCTCTTTTTTCTATAAACTTAATATCTGTTCCCAATGGGCCTTATACATAAACCACTTAATATGAGGACTTTGTGAGTATAAAACACAGTCCGTAATTCAGTCTACAGCAGCCCCACCGGCAGCATACAGTAATAATGCGGCAGCGGCAACTGCTGAAAAATACCCGCTATAAACGCGGTCAAAAAACTCAAATATGGAAAACCTGCGATGTGTGCAAGTCACACACCGCAGGTGTGAAAGTAATGACCTATTTTGATACGAAATGCACACCCCCGTACTTTTCGTAAAAGGTGCACACCCTTAAATCTTAAATATGCTTAGAAATGAAAGCTTCCGATAAACCGGAATTTGTAAAACTTGTTAAAGTTTTATTTCATAACCATGCTCATGTAATACAAAACCATCATCAAACGCTTCATCGTAAACGCCATCAGCCTTTACAAACCCATTTTTAATATACAGTTGAATTGCTGGTACATTTATATCTACTACAAAAAGTCTAAGATATTCAGCATCAAGTGTTTTGGCGATTTCTTTTGCTTTATCAATCATCAGACTGCCTATACCTTTTTTTGAATATTTAATATTTACACCCAATCGATCAATATATAAAGCTTTTGCGTGATTGTCATTCCATTTCACTGCATTTTCTCCTGAATTTGTATTAGACAAAACAAATGCCGAAACTATGTCATCATTGTTAAGCAAAACATAGAGTTGATTATTTTTTATATCTCCCTCAAAAAATTCACAAGGATAAATATCGTCCCAGATTTGAATATCCTGTTCATTCATGTTTTGAATAATTCGTTTATACATATCTTTTAACTGTGGCAAATCTCTCATAACAGCTTGTCTAAAATCCATCTTATCACCTCGTCAAATTCCGGTTTGTCGAGCCATTATTCATTTGAATAATTTTGCAACAAAAACAAAAAACTGGACACCCACTTCAATACCCATTGTATCAAAATTGGTGTCCAGTTTTGGTGCGGGTAAAGGGAGTCGAACCCTTACACCTTGCGGCACAGGAACCTAAATCCTGCGCGTCTGCCAATTCCGCCATACCCGCATGCGTTAACTGAAAGTAAACGCCCGGTGCAACGTCCGCAATACACGGCTATTACACCGGGTGCTATGCCGCTGGCAACAAAATGATAAATATATTAATATAAAGAGGATTTACACATTATATCATAAGGAAACGCCTTATGCAAGAGTCTCAAATCCTCATCGCCGCGTCAAATGCCGTTGTATTTGCATTCCACACATTCCCCGGCCTGTATGCGTCGCCTACAACATAAAACTCGCCGCACAAATCCCTGAAGCCGTCTATGGCCGCTGAATTCGGCTTAAAGCCCAGCGACATGACCGCAGTGTCACAGGAAATGCACTCCTCGCCGTTTTCTGACTTCACATGCACTCCGGCACTGTCAATATCCTGTATTCTGACGCCGCACCTGAGCTTAACTCCCGCTTTGCCGAGCAAATCCCGCAGACAGATGAGATTAATCGGCGACGCCCCGCCGCCAATATCCTTTTCACTCAGCATGTCGACAAGGGTTATATCCTTTTTTCCCATGTTTGCGAGGAACAGCGCAAACTCCATGCCTGTCACCCCCGCTCCGGCTATGACTATCCTTTCTCCCAGCTGGACGCTGCCGTTTTCCGCATCTCCCACCCAGACGAGTTTTGCCGTACCCGCGGCGGTAAATGGGGGAATTATTGGCTCAGCCCCGGCCGCCATTATAACGGCGTCCGGCGACTCATTTACAATGCGCTCCCTGGTGGCTGGAGTATTCAGGAGTACTTTTATCCGGCCGTTCTCCAGAACAGTCTTTTTTGACCATTCAAGATATCCCGCAAGTTCCCGCTTAAACTCCGATACACACGCCATTTTGAATTTTCCTCCCAGCTCCCCCTCTTTTTCAAAGAGAGTGACCTCATGGCCTCTCATGGCGCAGGTTCTGGCAGCCTCAAGTCCGGCAGGACCGCCACCGATTACAACTACTTTCTTTGCCGTCTCCGCCGGGCGGAGGTCAAACCACGTCTCCCTGCCGAGAAGCGGGTTCACCGCACAGCGTACCGACTTAAACATGGAGTGCGTCCGGGAAATGCAGGTATTGCACCTAATACACGGGCGGATATCATCGTCTCTCCCAAGGCGCGCCTTCTCCACGCACGATGTGTCGGCGTATATGGTGCGTATCATCGCCGCCATGTCAGCGGCCCCCTCTGACACCGCCTTCTCCGCAAGGTCTAAATCCATGCTTCCCACAACCGAAACCGGAATTTTAAGTGCCTCTTTAAACCTCCGCGCAAAGGGGATATTCGCCCCCCTTGGGAGATACACAGGCGCGTTTATTATGGGCAGCAGACTGTCCTCCTCCAAAAGTCCCCGGGAGACGTGGAGAAGGTCGATATAATCCTGTATGGCCACGGCGTAGGTGAGCGTCTCATCAAATGTCGTGTATCCCTCAAGTACTTCCTCGGCGCTTATGCGGTACTCCACTCCCATAGTACCGCCTGCCGCCTCTCTAACCGCCTTGCACAGCTCTATGCCAAATCGGAAGCGGTCTCCGAAAATGTCACTTCTCTTGTTATACCGGCGGCTGAAGAACATGGAGGGCACATTTCCATGGCCGCCGTGTATCATGACCATGTCAAAGCCGGTATCCCTTGCCCTCTTTGTCCCTTCCGCAAAGAGGCGGATAATCTCCCACACCTCATCTGTTGACGTGTCGTTTACGACCTTACAGGGGTCAGACAGCATGTAACGGGAGTGCACCATCTCAATGCTGGCCGCCGCACCGTACATATGTATCCCCTCGGCAATGTCCGACAGGTCGGACATGTACATGGGATTTGACAGAGTGAGCGTCCGTCCGCCCACCCCCTCCCGTGGGTCAACCGAGGTCACTCCTATTGTCACAACTCCCGCGCCGGACTTTGCCAGATTGCAGGTGTACTTAAAAAGCTCCGGCGTCACCGACGCGTCATGTCCGGCGAGAAACGGCGCCGCAGGTGCTACCTCTATACGGTTTTTCAGGGTGACAGGTCCTATTTTTATAGGCTCAAAAATGGCTCTCTTACTCATTGTATCCCGCCTTTTTTATCATCTCGTCAAACTCATCTTCAGATATTATGTTAACTCCAAGTCCCTCAGCCTTTGTGAGCTTCGAGCCCGCGTTTTCCCCAGCTAACACAAAGCTGGTCTTTTTTGATACCGAGGAGGCAACTTTTCCGCCTAATTTTCTTATTATCTCCGACGCCTCATCTCGGGTGTACTTTGAAAGCGTCCCGGTGAGCACCGCCGTCTGCCCGGCAAAGAGGTCGCCAATGGAAGTCTCAAGGCTCTTTGTGTTGACACCTGCCTTTCGTATAAGTCCGATAAGGTGCTTTGACTGCGGAAGTGAAAACCACTTTACCAAGTTCTCTGCCGTGACAGGTCCGATATCCTCCACCGCGCACAGCTCCTCCACCGTGGCGTTTTCCAGCGCCTCCAAGGTGCCGAAGTGCCGGGCAAGGCTCTTTGCCGCCGCTTGGCCAACCTGCAAAATGCCGAAAGCGTATATAAGGCGGGACAAATCGTTACCCTTTGATTTTTCGGCCGATGCAATCAGATTGTCGGCGGATTTCTTCCCCATGCGCTCAAGGGCGGCCACATCATTGGGATTGAGATAATATATATCTCCCGGCGACTTTATAAGTCCGTTTTCCAAAAGCGCCTGGGCAACCGACACGCCAAGGCCCTCTATATCCATGGCTCCCCGTGAGGCAAAATGTACTATATTCCGCAAAAGCTGGGCCGGACATTCTGCGCCCCGGCATCTGACCGCCGCCCCTCCCGGGTCCCGCGACACAGGGCTGCCGCACACGGGGCATGTGTCCGGCAGGCGATATTCCAGCGTTCCCTCCGGACGCTTTTCCTTCACGACCTCCAGGACCTCCGGGATTATCTCCCCGGCCTTTCTCACTATCACCGTGTCGCCTATGCGGATATCCTTTTCCGATATGAAATCCTGATTGTGCAGTGTGGCGTTTGTAACGGTCGTGCCCGCAAGGCGCACGGGCTCCACCACCGCCTTTGGAGTTAGAACTCCCGTCCTGCCCACCTGGACAATTATATTTGTCACCTTTGTCTCTTTTTCCTCAGGCGGATATTTGTAGGCGACGGCCCACTTGGGCGCCTTTGATGTGCTGCCTATCCGCTCCCTCTCATAAAGGTTGTTGAGCTTTATGACGGCGCCGTCGATTTCAAAGTTAAATGTTTCCCGGTTTTCTCCAATCCACTCTATACGCCGGGCACACTCCTCCCCGTTTTTGCAGAGTTTATACTCAACCGTGGGAAATCCAAGGCTTTTCAGATAGTCAAGGGACTCGTCATGGGTTTTCAGTTCATGGCCCTTAACCGACTGCACGTTGAAAACCAGAATGTCAAGCCTGCGGCTTGCCGCCACCTTTGGGTCAAGCTGCCTGAGAGAGCCGGCCGCGGCGTTTCTTGGGTTTGCAAAAAGACGCTGTCCCGTTATCTCACGCTCTTCGTTGAGCTGGGAAAACACCGTTTTCGGCATGTACACCTCGCCCCTGACAATCAGCTCCTCCGGCGGATTTTTCAGGCGCTTTGGTATTGACTTTATAGTCATCAGGTTCGCGGTCACGTCCTCGCCGGTCACGCCGTCGCCCCTGGTGGCGCCCTGTACAAAAATTCCGTTTTCGTAGTAAAGGGCGACGGAGAGGCCGTCAATCTTGGGCTCTGTGACAAACTCCGCCCCCTCTGATATTTCGCACAGCCTGTCTATAAAATCCTGCGCCTCCCCAATTGAGAACACGTCGTTCAGGCTCTCCAGCGGCACGGTGTGACGTACCGGCGAGAATGCGGCGGAAGCCCTGCCCCCCACCCTTTGGGTGGGAGAGTCAGGGCTTTTAAATTCCGGATATTCCTCTTCAAGCTTTATAAGGCGCTGCATGAGCATGTCATACTCATAGTCGCTGATTGTGGGGGCATCTTGGTTATAATACCTGTCGTTGTGCTCTAATATGGTCTTTTTCAGGCTCTCCAGTTCTTCCTTCGGGTTCATCTGATGCTCCATTCCGCCGCCGTGAAAATACGCGGCACTGTCTCAAGAGTATTATTTCTGTTTGTATGTGGAGAGAAAATCTCCCAAAAGTCCTATCGCCCGCTTCAGCTCCCGCATCTCCGGCAAGAACACTATGCGGAAGTGGTCCGGCTCCTTCCAGTTAAATCCAGTGCCGCAGCTCACAAGCACTTTTTTGGATTTCAGGAAATCCAGAGCAAACTTCTGGTCGTCCTTTATGTTGAACTTCTCAACGTCCAGCTTCGGGAAGATATAGAATGCCGCCTTCGGTTTTGTAACGGTTACACCTGGTATGTCGTTTAAGGCGTTGTAGATATATTCTCTCTGTTCATATAATCTCCCGCCGGGCTTTAGATATTCATTTGCCGACTGGTACCCACCAAGAGCCGTCTGAATAATGCTCTGTCCGGGTACATTTGAGCAAAGGCGCATAGAGGCCAGCAGGTTCAGCCCATCAATATATCCTCTGGCACGGCTCTTGTCACCGGCAAGGCACATCCAGCCGCTGCGGTAGCCCGCCACACGGTGGGATTTGGAAATTCCGTTTAAGCACACTGTGAGAAGGTCAGGCGCGAGGGAGGCAATGGCAATATGCTCCCCCTCCATGACAAGCCTGTCATAAATCTCGTCGGCAAATATAATAAGCTCATGCTCCCGGGCAATCTCAACTATGCCCTCCAGCACCTCCCTGGGGTAAAGGGCTCCGGTTGGGTTGTTGGGGTTAATCACGACTATTCCCTTGGTCCTGTCTGTCACCTTGCTCCTGATGTCCTCAAGGTCCGGATACCAGTCGCTTTTCTCGTCACACATGTAGTGAACCGGCTTGCCTCCGGCAAGGTTTACCGAGGCGGTCCACAGGGGATAGTCAGGGGAGGGAAGCAGTATCTCATCTCCGTTGTCCAAAAGTCCCTGCATGGACATGGTTATAAGCTCGCTCTCGCCGTTGCCGGTATATATGTCCTCAATTCCCACATTCGGGATTTTTTTCAGCTGGCAGTACTGCATTATGGCCTTCCGCGCGGAAAACAGTCCCTTTGAGTCGGAGTATCCCTCCGATGTCCTCAGGTTATATATCATATCAACCACAATCTCGTCCGGAGCCAGGAATCCAAATGGATACGGATTTCCTATATTGAGCTTCAGGATTTTCATGCCGTTGGCTTCCATGCGGTTAGCCTCGTCAAGCAATGGTCCGCGTATCTCATATCTCACGTTTTCCAGCTTCTTCGATTTATCGTATATTTTCATCTTATGTCTCCAATCTGCCGCCCGGAAACGGCGGCGCCGTGTTTAACTGCATATTCCGGCCCGGCAAAGCATCACTCCGAGCCGCCAAGTATCGACTGCCCCGACATGTCGGCATAAGTGCCCGGCACCGTGCCGACAATGACCGTCTCGGCTATCACCATGGACGTTGTAACCGTGTCCTGCAGCGTACCTCCCGGAATAAGCATGTCGATATCAACCTTAATATTCAAAATTATCTGATGGCGTGTCTGGTTAATTCCCGCAGAGGAAAACTCGTTTGTAAAGTCCGCCGTGACGTTGGACACCGATACAATTCTCACCGGAATACCCGGCCCCCTGCCGGAAAACACCGTGCCCCCGATGAGGTTTCCAAGGGGAATACTTATGACCGTGTTCATCTGGTCTGAGAGCTTCTGTATTACCACGTTTGTGAGCTCCGTCTGGAGTACGTTTATCTTCGCCATGTTTGTCTGGAGTGCCGTGACCTCTCCGTGCTCATCTTTTTCAAGCGTAACAAGGTCCTCATAGTCCAAACTGCCGTCTGAAATCTTTTCGGATATGGCGTCGTTTATCTTCTCGGTGGCCACGCTTGTCACTATGTATCCCGCCATCTGCATAACCGCCGGCCGCAGCCGCACGATTACTACAGCGGATATAATCAGAAGTACCACGAGGACTATAAAAGATCCCCTCATGCGCCGCCTGCCGCCACGGCTGAATCCGCGGTGCGCCCGCAGCCTCGACGCTATTCGGCGGAGCTTCAGTTTCAGCATAAATCTCACCTCTACGTAAAACTTATGCCAAATATCCCTCAATTATAATTGCGCGGGCCTGTACGAATTCTTACATTCTCATCCAAAACGCGTCCTTATTTGTTTTTCTCCGTCATATACTCTGCCGCCATCATAATCCCCAGCATTCCGGACTCAAATGTGAGCCCCCCCTGAAGATATGCACAGTACGGCTCCCGCATTGGCCCGTCCGCCGAGAGCTCAATAGACGCTCCCTGGATAAACGCCCCTGCCGCCATTATAACAGGGCAGTCATACCCGGGCATATCCCAGGCCTCAGGCGTTACAAAGGAATCCACCGGCGAGGCCGCCTGTATCCCCCGGCAAAACTTCGAGAGCATGTCCGGCGACCGCAGGTAGACGGTCTGGATAATGTCAGAGCGCTCGGCATCCCACGCCGGAAATGACTCAAATCCCATAAGCTCCATCATTTTAGCGCAGAAAACCGCTGTCTTCATGGCCTGTGCCACCGTGTGGGGAGCCATAAAAAAGCCCTGGTACAAAAGCCGGTTATTTCCAAGGGTTGAGCCGCACTCTCCTCCGATACCGGGGGTTGTAAGTCTATATGCCGCCGCCTCTACAAGGCGCGATTTACCAACAATATAGCCCCCCGTGGGGGCGATGCCCCCTCCCGGATTTTTAATGAGCGACCCGGCCATGAGGTCGGCTCCCACATCTGTGGGCTCCAGCTTTTCGGCAAACTCACCGTAGCAATTGTCAACAATTACCGCCGCAGCCGGATTTACCCTGTGTACAATATCGCATATCCAGCCTATCTCGGAAACTGTAAAGGCGTCTCTCTCGGAATACCCGCGGGAGCGCTGCACCGTAACGGCAGAGACATTTATGTCCGCCGCAGCCTTTTCTATGGCCTCATAGTCTGGCTTTCCATCAGGCGTGAGCTCTACCTGTTTATAATCTATTCCGTAGTATTTAAGAGAACCCGGCAGGTCCCCTGATATGCCGATTACAGACTGAAGCGTGTCATACGGAAGTCCCGTCGCGGAAAGTATTGTCTTTCCCGGCTGTGCCGCTGCAAACAGCGCCGCCGTTATTGCGTGAGTACCGTTTACAAAGCCAATGCGCACCAAGGCCGCCTCAGTGTGGAACACGTCTGCGTAAATCCTGTCCAGAACGTCTCTTCCCTTATCGTCATAGCCGTAGCCCGTCGTACCGGCAAAGCAGCCGTCAGACACCCGGTTTTCCCGAAAAGCCGCCATCACCTTTGCGGTGTTGTGAACGGCAATCTCATCAATCTCCCGGAATTTCGGCGCAATATCCGCCATGGCCCTCTCCGCCAGTCTCTGTATCTCCGGCGAAAGCCCTAAATTCTCCATCAGTCAAGTTCTCCAATCTTTTCAAGAAATATCCCAGCCAGGGCCGCCATGTCCCGGATATCCTCAATATCCGCGGTGCTGGCCGGCGTGTGGATATTGGCGACCGCCGCCGCAAGTCCCAAAACTCTCGCCCCCGTGCCTGTTGTCTGGATTGTCCTGGCGTCTGTGCCGCCGGCAATCATGGACTTTGTCTGCCAGGGTATTTTATTTGCGTCTGCCGCCGCAGTCATCATTTTGTAAAGCCCGCGGTCGTATATTGTTCCGCCGTCCATGAACGGGATTACAACACCATTTCCGGGGGTGCATATCTTTTTTACCCCGGGAACCGAGGGCAGGTCCGCCGCCGTTGTGGTCTCAAGCACCAGAGCGATATCCGGTTTTACCCGAAACGCCGTGCCGAAGGCCCCCCGCGTCCCTACCTCCTCCTGAACCGTAAAGGCAAAAAAGCAGTCCACGGGCAGTTCCCGCTCAATCAGGTCAATCATAACCGCACAGCCAATTCTGTCATCTAACGCCTTGGCTTTCAGCTTCCGCTTTCCAAGGCATATTATCCCGCCGTCAAAAGCCGCCACATCTCCGGGGGATACGAGTTCTTCCGCCTCTTCCTTCGACGCGGCGCCTATGTCAATATACATGTCCTCAGTGCGCACGGTCTTTGACCGCTCCTCCTGCCTTACAAGGTGTATCGCCTTATTTCCAATAACTCCAAAAATTCTGTCTTTGCCGACATACACCTTCTTGCCGGGAAGCACCCGGCGGTCAATCCCGCCAACCGGCGCGAACTTTAAATAACCGTCCTTTGTTATGTGGGTTATCATAAGCCCCACCTCGTCCATGTGCGCGGCAATAAGAACCGTCTTTTTTATGTCGCGAACACCCTTTTTAAAGACGATTAAATTGCCCATGGCGTCAGTCATTACACTTTCTGCACAGCCTTCTATCCGGGACTTTATATAATCTCTCACACTGTCCTCACAGCTTGAAACTCCGTCTAATCCGCAGAGCTCTTTCACCGTATCAATAAGCATATCAAAGTCCCTCCTCACATGGATTTTACCGCCGCGGCAATAAGCTGCGCCGTTTTCTCCGCGTCGTCCGTGGATATTACCTCCACCGGCGTGTGCATGTATTTAAGAGGTATACCAATAAGCGCGGTAGCCACGCCCTCCCGGGTCACCTGTACGGCCGCGGCATTTGTGCCGCTTAATCCGCCGGGCTCAATGTCTATCTGGCAGTCTATCCCGCACTCTTTCGCCGCGGCAATAATCTTTTCGGTGAAAGCCCTGTTCATGTTTGGTCCCTTCGTAACAGCCGGGCCGCCGCCTATCCTGTGTGTACTGTACTCGTCACAGTCCGGGGTCGAGGCGTGGCAGACGTCAACGGAAATGCAGTAGTCCGGGAAAACGCCAAACGCCCCCACC
>CAJFTV010000118.1 GCA_904420055.1 Candidatus Alloscillospira gallinarum
GAAAAGTGCCGTGAGCTGTATTGCGAGAGGACAGGTGAGTACGCTGAATAAGAAGCGGGACGACAGGGAATTTGAAATTAAGCCGGCGGGGGCATATCTCGACAGCCTCAGGGACTTTGCCGGAATGTTGGGGGATTTAAACAGCGCCGTATTGAGCAGAGGTAAGGAAGAGGAGAAAGACAAGCCAGCCTGTAATAATGAGGAGGAAAAGGTGTCTTCTCTGGAAAAAGAGGCTGTAAAAGAGGAGGAACCGCAAAAGGAGGAACAGCCAAACCTCGATGAGCTTTTAAAGGAGCTTGACGAGCTTGTGGGCCTCCGTAAGGTAAAGGAAAATGTAAAAAGTCTTGTAAACCTGGTAAAGGTGAGAAAGCTTCGTGAGGAAAACGGCCTGTCCTCGCCGCCCGTTTCCCTGCACATGGTGTTTATGGGAAACCCCGGGACGGGAAAGACCACTGTAGCGCGTCTTATGGGCAAGATATATAACGCCGTCGGCGTCCTGTCAAAGGGGCAGCTTGTGGAGGTGGACAGAAGCGGCCTTGTGGCGGGGTATGTCGGGCAGACCGCCCAGAAGACCGCCCAGGTAATAGAGCGGGCAAAGGGAGGAGTTTTATTTATTGACGAGGCGTATTCCCTCACCTCCAAGGAGGGAAACGATTTCGGGGACGAGGCGGTAGAGACCCTTTTAAAGGCCATGGAGGACAACCGCCATGACCTTGTGGTCATAGTTGCCGGATATGAGGACCTGATGAATGAATTTATTGCCTCCAATCCCGGGCTTAAATCCCGTTTCAACAGGTATTTTTACTTTGAGGATTACAACGGAGAGGAGCTATTTGAGATTTTCTCCATGCAGTGCAAAAAGAATATGTACAAATTGGACGAATCTGTACAGGAGCATGCCCGCGGGATTTTTGAGGAGATGTACAGAACAAGAGGAGAGAACTTCGGCAATGGACGGGACGTGCGAAACCTCTTTGAAAATGCCGTTTCTGTCCATTCCGACAGGGTTGCGGCTATGGAAAAACCGAGCCGGGAGGACCTGGAAAAACTGCTGCCGGAGGACCTTGACAAGGCGTTTGAAAAGCTTATAAACGCTTGATTTTGCAGTGATGGACGATTGACAGTAAAATTTTTCTGTGCTTTAATATAATCATAAAATTTTAGCCAAATGGCTTAATATTTGGAATGGAGATGAGTATTCTTGAATCTTAAAGAGTATCCACGCCCGTTTTATGCAATTAACCAGTTCTGTCAGGCGCACTGCGGCGAACTGAGCGGGCAGAGCTTCACCTTCGTCATGGACGGAGGCTACGATTATGAGCTCAAATTTACAGGCGAAAAGACCCTTACATGGAGCATTGACGGCGCAGAGCCGAAAGAGGCGGTTTACGAGTGCGTAAAGGGCGATGACACCACGTATCTTGTAGACTTTGACGTAGTTGAGACACTGAATACCGACAAGCGCGCAAACGACCTGTTTGTAATTGACCTTGCTCAGCGCCTTGTAACCCGTGTTTACTGCCACATCGGCTATAACAAGCGCCTGCCCTTCCTTGTAAAGAGCGACTATGACTTCGGCGCCATTAAGGTGGAGGGTAAGGAGCTGCCTTTCCGCCGCCACTGCTATACAAGCGAGCTTCTGGGCACAAATGTTGAGTGGCACTGGAACTATGAGATGTGGACGCACCACAAGTATTATGACTCCGATTACTACACCCTCACATGGCCTGATGACAGCGCCGCTGTCCAGAACCTGGGCGGCCCCTTTGAGATGCTGCCCTCACACGACGACGTGACAAAGGTAATCAAAATAAAAGACAAGATGTATCTCTTCTGCCTCACGGAAGAGCTCATGGAGCGAGTGCTTCAGGGACCTGTTTTCCGCTGCAACAACATGATTTTCCTCCAGAATTACGACCGCATGTATCATGCCGGACGTACATTCGGCAGCATAACCGGCGAAAACGGCGATGTTGTTCCCTGCCGCACGCTCTTCGGTGCTTTCGGCAACCCCATAAGACTGCCTGACGAAGTCCTCTATGCCGACAACGCATATACGGTCTGAGTTCCGGGATAAGCAGAAAGGAGATACGAAATGAACGCAAAGAATTATGTTTATGACGACGGCGGCGTTTATATAAAAACCATGGCCAATACCGCCGAGCAGTATGGCATCGGCCAGTACCGCTATCCCCACAACTATGAGCTGGTTGACAGGGAAATAGTCGCGGTTGCCGACGGCAAGGAGTACAGCCTCGATTTCAAGTGCAAGGTAAATGTGCTCTTTAACGGCAAGCTTGTGGAGTATGAGTGCATTAAGTGCGCCCCCGAGCTCTATTTTGTCCGCTTTGGCTTTGACGTGGCTGTTATAGACCTCAAAAATTCCGCAGTTACTCTTATTGTTGAGGGCGAGTACATAATGGGCACAATCAAAGGGGCAGAGAATGCCAAAGCACACACTTGCGCAGGCGATGAGATGGTGGGCACAAAGGTCCGCTGGGTACTGGGCTGCGGACGTTATGTAAACCAGGAGTTTGTGTCCGCTGACAAGATTAACGCCTCCTGGGCGCCGCGGGACGAGAAAGTCGCCGAGAACCCCTATAAGGCTGTTAAAATTGGCGGTCCCTACTATCTTGTAGACATGAAGAGCGACATACTTAAAAATGTCTGCGCTCCGTTCTTTACAGACCATGTAATCATGCTTCAGGACTATGACCGCTGCATGGCCTTTGGCTGCGTGTTCGGAAAGGGCTTTGACCCGATTATGATTACGGGCTATGCCAAGTTTTTAGACTGACAGTATTAAAATGAGCTAAGCTGAAAAGCGGCCGGCCGTCAAAATTGACGGCCGGCTTTTTTGTGCAGCACACTTTAGCTCAGTAAAATAATTTGTATAAAATGTCACATAATTTACGGAAAAGGCCATGGAAATGTGAGAAACTATTCAAACTTATCACATTTATGTGAGATGTGTTGATATTTGTAAGTTCATGTGTTAACATCTACTCATAACTGAAAAATAAATTTAAGTGTTGAGCAGATACGCCTAAACTTTACTGCACGGTGTACTGCCTGTGGGCCGCGTGTTTTGGCCCCGCGAGTTGCGCTGGAAACGGCGCCGCTTTCCGTGTTTGAGAAGATGCTTAAAAGGGAGTTCATGTGCCGCCCGGTCGGATTTTGTGTTACCTGCGGCAGGATGCCAATATGTGAGTATTTGCCTGTGTATCTTCTGATACACAGGCTTTTTTTGTGGTGAAGAGATGGAGAACAATCAGAAGAGTTCGGGACTTACGGCGGACGTAAGACTGAGACAGTCAAAATTTAAAAAGAGAGCAGTTATTATAATTTCAGCGGCGCTGGCTGCCACGGTGCTGCTGTATATTTTGTCCGGACGCTATACCTGTTCAAAGTTTGAGGTGTTAAAGGCGCTGGCATACGGGATAATTGACTTCTTTATATCAATACTGGAATTTCCGGGGAAGGTTTTCCCATCAATAGCCTATGAGATTCCAAACCCCATATCTGTCACATGGGAGGGGAATGTGGACATTCTTCTGTGGGTTGTGAGAATTCCGCGGCTCGTGGCGGCATTTTTTGTGGGCGGCGGCCTTGCGATATCGGGTGCAAATTATCAGGCAACGTTCCGCAACCCCCTTGTATCGGAGTCAATACTGGGCGTATCCGCCGGCGCAAGCCTGGGGGCCTGTATAGGGCTTGTGTTTTCCATGGGAGACGTGATGGTGGCGGTGCTGGCTTTTTGCGGCGGAATTCTCGCGGTTGCCATGACATACTACATAAGCCGGCTGTTCAGGGGAAATCCCACTCTTCTTCTTGTGCTGACTGGAACCGTGGTGGCAAGTCTTTTCTCCTCCGGAGTATCCATTTTGAAATATATAGCGCCCAGCGAGGAGGCTTTTGAGGATATAACATTTTGGCTGATGGGCTCATTTGCGACTGTGGGAAAATCTAATCTTGTGTATCTGGTGCCGGTTATCGCCGTGTGCGCGATAGTCTTGTACCGTATAAGGTGGAATGTGAACGTGCTCGCCCTGGGAGACGACTCGGCAAGGGCGCTGGGCGTTGACACCGGACGTCTGAGAAAGATAATCATTGTTGCCTCAACTCTCATAACGGCAATTTCGGTATGCAACTGCGGAATGATAGGCTGGATTGGCGTTGTGATACCACAGATTACCAGAATGATAGTCGGACCGGATATGAAGCGGCTTGTACCCATAAGCTTTTTCGGCGGGGGAATGTTTCTGGCAATTACGGATATGCTTTGCAGGACTATACTCCCCACTGAAATACCAATAGAAATTTTGACATCTATTTTGGGTGCGCCGGTGTATCTGATAATGCTGCGGCGGGCAAAGAACGGGTGGAACTGATGGCTGAACTGACTATTGAAAACGCGTCCTTTTCCTATGACGGAAAGACGGATATATTTACAGACCTCAATTACACGATAACCACGGACCAGGTTTTCTGTATTTTGGGGCCAAACGGTATAGGCAAATCGACATTGTTAAAGAGCCTTATGAATCTGCACCCGTTAAAAAAGGGGCGGATACTTCTGGACGGCAGGGACATACGCAAGTATAAATCCGAGGAGCTTGCAAAGAAGATATCCCTTATCCCTCAGAATTATAATTTTACATTTCCCTACAGGGTGCTTGACCTTGTGCTCATGGGGAGAACTCCGTATATAAACGGAATGGCAAAGCCGTCTGAGACAGACTACGAAAAGGCGGTGGCGGCCATTGAGACATTAAATCTGCAGGATTTGATTTACAGGCCCTGTACCGGGCTGTCCGGAGGGCAGATGCAGCTTGTCATGCTTGCACAGGCGGTATGCCAGGAGGCAGAGTTTTTAATGATGGACGAGCCTACCTCTCAC
>CAJFTV010000119.1 GCA_904420055.1 Candidatus Alloscillospira gallinarum
ACAAACTCCTCAACGTCCGCAAGGTCGTCGGAGAGAGCGTCAAGCTCGTCGCCGATGTCAAGCTGGTTATCGTCCAAATCCTGAAGCTCGTACGCAATGTCCTCAAGCACGTCGATAATCGCTGTGAGCACCTTGCCCTCCTTGGACTCGGAGGAAATCTTTGAGCCCTCTGCCAGGCCCTTGATATATGCAACCTTTTCTGCTATTGTCATTTTCTTTACCTCCTTACAGGTATCAGCCGGCAGTATCAGATTTAGGCCTTTGACCTCTCCAGATACTCGCCTGTTCTTGTGTCAATTCTTATTTTGTCGCCCTCGTTTATAAAGAGCGGTACCTTGACCTCAGCGCCGGTCTCCAGTGTGGCGGGCTTTGTGGCGTTTGTAGCTGTGTCACCCTTAAAGCCGGGGTCAGTCTGTGTTACCTCAAGGTCCACAAACGTGGGGGGCTCAACATTGTAAATCTTCCCCTTATAGGAATACACCATGCACTCCATGTTCTCCTTTACAAACTTGAAGTTGTCGGAGAGGACACTGGACTCGATAGGCTCAAGCTCGTATGTCTCCATGTCCATGAAGTAGTAGAGGTCGCCGTCGTTGTAGCTGTACTCCATTGTGCGTCTCTCAACTGTAGCGTTTTCAAACTTGTCCGTGGGGTTAAACGAGGTCTCTGTCACGGCACCTGTCATGACATTTTTCATCTTTGTACGGACAAAGGCCGCGCCCTTTCCGGGCTTGACATGCTGGAACTCTACAACCTGCATGACCTTGCCGTCCAATTCGAATGTTACTCCGTTTCTGAAATCACCCGCTGTTATCATAAATCAATACTCCATTCTGCCGTTGAAATATCAGCAAGGGTAAACCGTGAAAACTCCCCTCAACGGCAAGTGGGAATTTTCTGTATGCGGGCGGCACATGCTTTCGGCGCGCCGGCCGCCTTTGAAATCCCGATAGAGACACACAAAAATATACCTCTTTACAGGATTTGCATTCCAGCTTCTCATTATATTGTATTTCCTCAGTTTTTTCAAGGGGAAATCAAAGAATTATCAGGTCTTTGGGCAGGTTTGTTATGTTTTCACAGCCGCCGTCCACAATATACAGCACGTCCTCTATCCGGACGCCAAATTCTCCCGGTATATATATGCCCGGTTCCGCCGACACAACGGCTCCTGCCGGCAGCGGCGCATCGCCAGACGGGGAGAGCGTGGGCGCCTCGTGCACCTGAAGTCCCAGTCCGTGGCCAAAGCCATGGCCAAATCTGCCGCCGTAGCCCGCGCTGTGTATGTGGTCACGGGCCGCCATGTCCACCTCTTTTCCGGTAACTCCCGCACGGGCCCTCTCAATTCCAATGAGCTGCGCCTCCAAAACGGTGTTATATGCCCGGCGCATCTCATCAGTGGGCTTTCCGATGCACACGGTGCGCGTTGTGTCAGAACACCAGCCATTCAGCTTTACGCCGAAGTCCATTGTGAGAAATCCTTTTTCAATCTTGTGGTCCGTGGGGACGCCGTGGGGCATGCTGGACCTGGGACCGGACACAACAATCGGTGGGAAAGACACGTCCTCCGCACCGTTTTTTAAAAACCTGTAAATCATCTCGGCGGCAAGTTCTTTTTCCGTCATGTCGGTTGAAATAATGGGAAGTATCTCATTAAATACCTTTTCCGCCAGGCGCTGAGCCTTTATCATGGCCTCAAGCTCTTCCCGGCTTTTAGAGGTCCTGAGCTGTGTAAAAAGCTTCTGCATCGGTATCATGGTCAAATCCAGCCTGTCGTTCCAGACAAGGTAGTCCGCCACGTTCATAACGGCCTCCTCAAATCCGAGAGACTCTATCATGTTTTCATTTACAATCTTTTTTACGGCCTTTCCATAGGGATTATCCCCGCCGACCTCTACGACTGTGCCGCCCTTTACCGCCATCTCTGCCGCCTCAGTATACCGGGAATCAGTAAAAAACCACAGGCCGTTTTCCGTCACAAGAGCCACACCGTCAACAGATGAAAACCCCGTTGTGTAAAACTTATTTTCGATGCTGGACACCAGAAGGCCGTCGACCTGGGAGTTTTTAACCGCCTCCTGAACCTTTTTAAGGTTTTCCATGTTTTTTATGCTCCTTTCCCCTGCACAAAATCCTGAACGGAATTTCCGCCCAGTAACGCAGTGCCAAAAAAATATTTGTAAACGCTATTGGCTTCACAATAAGAGACAGCACGCCGCCGCAGTTTGCCGCGATGGTGTCAGTGAAAATCTGGTCCCCAACAAGGGCAGCATTTCCCGGCAGAACACCCTTAATCTCCAAAACGCGCCTGAGCGCCCGGGTTCTGGGCTTCTTTGCCTCTTTCACATATCCGATATTAAGTATCTCCGCAAAGCACTCCGTCCGGCCAACACGTCTGCTGTTTGAAACAATAAAAAGCTCAATTCCTGCGGCTTTCATAGTGCTCACCCAGTCGCATGTAAATTCGTCCGGCTCACTCATTCCGTAGGGCGCTATGGTATTGTCCATGTCCATGAGCAAAAGGGTTATCCCCTTCCGCTGTAAAAATTCCGGCGTTATATCCGTAAGCTTTCTAAATGAATATTTCGGTATAAGGGAAAAACTCATTTCAATCCCCCAGATTGCATAAACTTATAGTAAAATTTAAGGCACTTGCCAATTGGTGTGATTATTATGACAAAAGGTAATAAAGGGCTTCTGCTCCTGCCCCCGGGCCTCGGCGCCGGACACTGTCCGGAGGAATTCATACCGGTTTGCACCGTGTGTGACTTCGGCCCCGGTACACGGGTTTACAAATACTCCTACGACGCTTCTCCCTGCCGTATTGCGGCGGTTAACATGAACCGCTTTGCCGGCGGGGTTCCCATCGCATGGGCTGCTCAGACAATTAAAGACGCATGCGGCGAAAAAGGCATACTGCTGTACGGTGGAAATACAGTCTTCGCACGCCAGCTTGCCTCCTGCATGGAGGGCGCGCTTATCCCAGAAAAGCTCCCGGAAGGCCTGCCGTTTTCGACAGCAGTCAGCTGTACAACCAGCAGATGCACCTTTCTATCCCCGTATTTCTACAGGCTGAGGGTAAGCGGCAGAAAAAGAAATCTCACATTCCTCAGTCCCGGAGAGGCGCATGACTTAATAAGCGGGAGGCA
>CAJFTV010000120.1 GCA_904420055.1 Candidatus Alloscillospira gallinarum
CTTACCGGTTTACCCTCCTCCGGGTATACCGGCTCACCGACATACACCGTTATGGGGGGCGGCAGATTCTTAAATACACGCCGCTCTCTGTATGTCACGGTAAATCCCACAGCAGGCACGCCAAGACGCGCCGGATAGGTAAAGGACCTGTCTGTAAACGGCCTTATGCCGTTGTAATATGGCCATATGTGTGCCTCCGGATAAATTGCCGTGACACATCTTTTCTCTGTCACGGCCTTAAGGCTTTCCATGAGGTTTTTCATCCCCCCTATTGTGGAGGGCAGCGGCAGAGCCCCCAGCATGGGCACAAGCCGCCTCACTATGGGTATGGACACAGTCTCCCGGCCGGTTATAATATATGTTTTCCTCGGATATGCCAAAAGTGTCGGCAAGAACGCATCGGCAATATTCTGCGTGTGATTGCCATATAGAAAATACCCTGTTTTTATCCTTCGCAGCGACCTGCGGTTTTTTATTCTCATTCCATACTTCAGTTTGCACAGTACAAATCCCACAAGTGCCGCAATTACCTTATGGAGGAAGAAAGATGCCACCTTCCACAGGGGATTTTTTCCAAGATACCTGTAATCGCTGTCAACGTCCCTCACATGTATCTTGTCCCGTGTGGCCGCAAAGTCGTCGTTCAGCTCATCACGGTAATATATAACTTTTTTCGCCAATGCTCGCTTCGCCCCTCACCACGTCCAAAAGCATTTTTTCCATTTTGTCCATGCATTCGTCCTGGTTAAACTGCTTTGCGTAGCCGAGGTATTCCCTCGCGCACGCCGCTCTCTCCTCCGGGTGCTCAATCCACCAGTCCATCTTCTTTGAGAGTGAATATGGCTGGTTGTAGTCAAACAGGTTATTTTCCCCCAGTGCAAAAAACCGGGTCGCGCTCCTTGGTGAATTTGCAATGAGCGGCACCATGCCGCAGGTTATGGCCTCAAGGCAGGCAATCGCTTCAATCTCTATTTCCGCCGGGTGGACATACAGGTCACCATAGCTCAAAATTTCCTTAAGCTCCTGCCGGGAGAAAAATTTGAATATCGGCTGCACGGTCAGCCGCTTAGCGGCATACTTTTTTAGCTTCTCCTCAAGCGGTCCGCTTCCCGCAAAAACAAGCTGTATTTTATCCCGGTATTTTGACCCTGCGACGCCGTCAATAAGCACCTTATGGGATTTTTCCTTGCTGTAGCGCCCTGTAAACACCACCACATACTTGTCACGGAATTCTTCCGGCTTTTCCCGGCGCTCCGGCTTAAAATAGTTATTTACCCCGTTGGAAATAACGTAGGCATTTGTCTTTTCCCCTGCGACCCGTTCAAACACGTCCCTTATAAACTCCGTGGGATAGTGTATTGCCGAGCAGTAACGGAACATTATGCGGTACAAAAACTTATAAACAAGCGTATTTACAATAGGGGAATTCATGAGAAACAGATGATTTGTTATGTTCTCCGCCTGGCAGTGGAAGCTGGCCGTTACCGGGACACCATACATGTCAGCAATTTTTCTCGCCAGATTTGCGAGGAAAAACGGTGTGACAAGATGTACTACATCGGCTCCTCTAATCGCCTGTTCCAGTACTCGGCTGTCCGGCTTTGCAATGGTTACTCCGTTTTTGGCAACGTAGTTATTGAATATGCCGAAATTCATCTGCTGGGTAACCACAAATCCCTCCTGCCCCCGTCTGTCCTCGTCCGGGCACACTACTGTGACTCTGTGTCCCTTGCTTTTTAGGGAGCGTATGAGGTTCATTGCCGCAATTGTGGTACCGTTGTTTTCTTTCCCCAGCACATCGCATACTATTGTGATATTCATAAAATTATCTCTCTTTTAAATAAATATTGTCAATCAGAGATTGACATGTCCCCTCTTCTATACTACGATAATAAAAGCGCTCTATACTTTACGCATGATATATTTGCGCAGTATAAAACTATCACTATAATTATTATAAGTTTGGCTTTTTTCGCGGTCAACATACACTTTTACGTTTTTGACAAGTATTTCTTATTATTTCATTAATTTCACCTAAAAACGAAAGGATTACAGCTATGTACACACCCGCAACATACGAGGAGGCACTTGAACTTAAAAGGCATTTGAGCGGTCTCAACCTCAAATATGTCCACTTTCATGACCAGTGCGGTGGTCAGTACTTTGAATTTGACGAGGCGGACCCCGCCACGGAAAAAGCGGTCATTGACTATTTTGCCGGCAAGGGCCTGACACCCCGTTTTACCGACGATAAGCTCCGTTTTATACTGGACGACGGTAAATAACCACATCTTTCTGCACGGAAAACAGACGGAGGTTTTTATGAATTTAAAAGCAAAAAAGAGAGCATATATAATGGCCATGGTGGGGGCCGGCCTAATTATGGTTGGATATGCCCTGATGATGAAGGCGCACACCATAGGCGTTACAATGTTGGTAACGGGACTTGTCATGCTGGCCGTGTGCGCGGGCTTTCTTTTCATCAGCAGACAATACAAATTCTGTCCGAAATGCGGACTGAAGGTCACAAACACATACATAAGACAGAATATAAAGCGCTTTACAAAATACAAATGTCCAAAATGCGGTTCACGGCAGCTCCCTGTACTCAGAGATAAAAAGTAACATGCGGGAGTTTTTAAATTCCGTGCGCCGGGGACGAAGCACCGGCCCCATATCACGGCAGTTTGTCATAACGTTTTGCATATTTTTATTGGGCGGAATTTTCGGCTGTGCCGCCCGCTTTTTTGACATTTACACCCAGAACCTTGGGAACGTCTTTTCCCAGATGTCCGTGTGGGTCTTTCTCGGCACGGTTATCTCAGTCACCAGCGCTTCGCCCCTCAGAGCCGGGGCCAATACATTTGCTTTCTGTGTGGGAATGCTGGCAGCTTATTATACCTGTGCCCATCTCTCCGGCGGGGTGTACTCAATGACGTTTGTAGCAGGCTGGGCAGTGTTTTCGGCTCTGTCCCCTCTTTTTGCATTTGTGACCTGGTACGGCGGCGGACGCGGCATAATCTCCTCCGTCATAGACGTGGGTATTCTCCTATTTATGGCTCTGTGCAGCATAGTGCTGTTTGACCGCATTCACCTGTCAGACGTGATAATCATGGCCTTTACAGCACTGTTTTTGTTTATATACTCTCGGAAAAAACAATACAGAGCATAATTTAAGAGCACGCCCGGCAAAATTTGCCGGGCGTGCTCCCTTTTTAATATCCCATGTCTCTCACTTTTTCCATAAGTGCCGGTATAATCTCCGGGTATGTCAGCTTCTCAGGAAGTCCGTCAAAAAACTCTATGCTCTCGATTTCCATGTGGGGAAGACTGCCAAGCTCCGCCACCTCTGCAAAGTACAGCATTCCAAAGCTCTCCTCTCCGCTGGGGTTAACACTGTTTGCCCCTGTAACTGAATACCGGCACACAGGCCGTATTTCAAATTTCAGTGCGCCTGTCTCCTCATACAGCTCCCGGCGCGCGGCCTCCGCAGCCGTCTCCCCTGGCTCAACGTGGCCTCCGGGGAACTCCAGAGTATCTCTTTTTACGTGCTTGCAGAAAATCCATTTGCCCTTGTACCTTGAGGCCATGACCACAAACCTAATTTTCTCTTCAGGCACAAACTCATGAAATGAAACCTTAACCATTTCTATTCCTCACCACATTTTAATCACAGCGTGCGTTCCACGCCCGCTTACAATGTCAACCTTATGTATATTATCCTCACAGCAGTATTTGCACTCCACTGTGTCTCCAATTTTAATCTCTGTGCGATAGAGTATGACAATATTATCCGGCTCCGGAGCCATATATACCTCCTCCGGCAACACCTCACAGGCAAGGTCAAGATAATTTAAATTGTGCATATGCCCGATAAGGTCAGTGTCCCGTCGCAGGACTTTATAGGTAAATGTGCTGTCATAGCTCTCTGAGAGCTCCGGGCGCTCAGGTACCCACTGGCCGAACACGCACCTGTCGTGCTGGCCGTACCCCTCTTTTATATCCTCCGGTATTTTCATAATGCGTCTGTTTTCTGTGCTTATAAGCGTCCACTTTGAAGAGGCAAGCACGAGCACATTTCCATTTTCGTCCGTCATCTCATAATCTCTGAATGCGTGGGCGCTCTTCATCTCTCTGGACCAAGTGGCCACGGTAAGCCGCTGGCCGTACCTTGGCCGCTTTATTACTTCAACCTTCCACGCCATAAGTATCCACGCATTTTTCTTAGTGTCAAGGTCGTTTACTCCGTCGTTTATCGTGTCAGAGTGAAACCCCGCCGCATCTTCAAACATCTTCATTATTGTCCTGTTTTTCACCGAACCGCCGAGGCGCACGTCGTCAAGCCCGGTTACAAACTCTGTTTTGAATATCATAGCTGCCCTCCCGGCAAATTTTCTCATATTATACATTATAATTGCCGCGTAAATTTTGTCAAATGAATATTATTCCCGATTTAATAACATAAAGGTTGACTTTTTGTGTAATTTTTTGTATCATATTTGTTACCTAAAATGACTTATTATGCGCTTTTTCGCAAATATAAATTCAAGAATACGGGGTGACAAAGTAAATGTTGCATAGTGTTAAGCCTGTATCTCTCACAAAGAGATTAATATGTGTGCTTCTGGTGCTGGCACTAATGGCGGTGATGTTTCCGCTTTTGGGCGCGGCTTATGAGGAAAAAACGGGATACATTGCATCTGACGCAACGCCATATGTAAATGTGCGCAAAGGTCCAGGCACCAGTTATGATTATGCTGGTAGTATTTATCCAAACGAGAGCCTGACAATTATCGGCGAAGATAAAGCCTCCGACGGATACACATGGTACAACATTACATATTCCGGCGGTACCGGCTGGGTTCGCAGTGACTATGTAATTGTAAATTATGATTACGAAACTGACCCGGCTTTCGAAGCATACCTCGATGAACAGGGCTTTCCGGAGTCGTACAAGGACGGCCTGCGCCAGCTCCATGCACAGTACCCGAACTGGGTGTTTAAGGCAATGCACGTCAACTATACGTGGGACGAGTCTGTTGCCGGAGAGAGTATTTTAGGACACAGCCTTGTGGAAAACTACATGCCCTCCTCTTGGAAATCCACCGCTCCTGGCGCATATAACTGGGATACCGGCGAATACATAATTGTTGACGGCGGCAGATGGGTAAATGCCTCCAGGGAAATAATTGAGTATTACATGGATCCCAGAAATTTTCTCAACTCTAATGGAGTATTTCAGTTTTTGGAACAGAGCTTTGACGGGAGTATACAGACTGTGGAGGGTGTCCGCTCCCTCATATCCGGAACCTTTATGGACACCTCCTCCATCGACTATGCTCAGATAATTTATGACGCAGGAAAAAGCAGCGGAGTAAATCCCTATGTCCTCGCCACCATGATAATAACTGAGCAGGGACGCACAGGGTCTGAAATGGTTTCCGGCACATATCCGGGATTTGCTGGTTATTATAATTTCTTTAACTTCGGTGCCTACGGCACTACCGCCTCTCAAGTGCTTAATAACGGTCTTACTTACGCTAAAGAAAACGGTTGGGACACTCCCGAAAAGTCAATTAAAGGCGGGGCAAGTCAATATGCAGAAGGTTATGTTAATGATGGACAGACAACACTATACTTAAAACGCTTTAATGTTCAAGGTGACCCCCCCTTTCAGCACCAGTACATGACAAGTATTTACGGGGCTGCCTCTGAGGGGTCAACGCTTGCATCGGAGTACACAGAAGATATTAGAAAATCAGCTCTCACATTCTACATACCCGTTTACAGTAACATGCCCGAAACCGCATGTCAGAAACCTACCGGTGACGGCTCTCCAGACAATAGACTCTCTTCCCTGTCAATAGATGGATACTCCCTCACACCAGCATTTTCAAACGATCATAATACATATGACCTTGTTGTACCATCTAACGTGAACACAATTACCATAAGCGCCGATACCAAAAACTCAAAAGCGACGGTAATTGGAACAGGCACTGTGTCACTAAGCGGTACACTCACGACCTGTGTTATAAAGGTCACTGCTGAAAATGGTGCTGTGCGTGAGTTTACTGTGAATATTGCCAGAGAATATGTAGACGATATTTTTACTAACACTTACAAGGTCTACGGTAGTTATATAAGAGGTATCCCACTGGGAACTGTTGCCAACACATTTGAGAAAAATCTTGTAAACTCTGGCTCCGCCTCGGTTATCGACAGCAATGGCAATCCCAAAGACGGCACTCTCGTCACAGGTGACAAGGTCGTAATCTATACCGCTGACGGTGAGAGCACTTACGGCGTATATGATATTGTCATTATGGGCGATGTAAGTTCTGACGGTAATATAAACATTTCTGATATTATTAAAATCAAAAACAATATAATAAATGTTCTGACATTGACCGGCACGCAGGAGCTCGGAGCCGATGTAAACGGCAATTCCAGAGTGGATGTCGGTGATATCGTCAAAATCAAAAACTATATCATCGGTATAGGCACAATAACTCAGTGAGGTAACTTTACATATGAAAAAACAAGTCTCCCGTATTTTATCGGCAATTATCATATGCTGTACTTTCATATTGGCACTTTCCTTTACAGTGTTTGCTGACAGCTATCTCAGCGTGTCTGGCTCTTCTGGAACCGTAGGAGGTACCGTGAGTGTATCGTTGTCAATATCTGGTGATATCAGTGGGTATCAGGCTGTAATCACTTATGATTCATCTGCTATGGAGTTCTCTTCCGCCTCAGGCGGCGTCCAGCTTTCGGCAAATGGGGCCGGAGGCGCTGTCAGCATAGTTGATTACCAAAACGGCACAAATACCGGTCCAATGAGCTGCACCTTGGTATTTACCGCCAAAAAGGCCGGCACTTACACTGTTGGCGTATCAAACTTTTTTGCTACTGACGGCAATGGAGATGGCGTTACTTCCTCAAGCGGTTCCGGCACTGTTACTATCTCGGCTCCGCCAACAGCTTCATCTGATGCAAATTTGAGCAGCCTGTCCATAAGCCCCGGCAGCCTGTACCCTGCGTTCTCCGCCGGAACTACATATTACAGCGCTACAGTATCGGCCAGTACAACACGGCTCACCGTGTCCGCCATACCCAATGATTCAGCCGCCAGTGTGTACGTATCAGGCGCCAGCAGCCTTTCCGTTGGGCAGAACAGCGTATATGTAACAGTTACAGCAGAAGACGGGACCCAGAAGACATATACCATAAATGTCACCCGCAACTCAGACACCACAAATGAGCCTGATGACCCGGATAATCCTGACGATACCGAAAATCCCAACGACAACCAGGACATATACGTGACGGTAGGCGGCAACGCAATTATGAAGGTGTCTCCCACAATTGACCCGGCCATAGTTCCTTCGGGATTTGTTCTTATTGAGACACAGATTGACGGCAAGACGGTTCAGGCTCTAAGCTATGCTGACGACGCTCCCCTTGTTCTCTATCTTATAAGCGATGACGGGGCCATTCAGGGCTTCTACTTCTACAATGCGGAGACCGGCGACTGCACCCCAATGACGAGCATAAGCCAGCCGGCTTTTTCCTTTACCGCCCTTGACCAGAATTCCGCAACACCTCCCGTGGGGTATGTGCTGGGCACATTCACAATAGGCGATGTGACATATGCGGCATTCGTTCCAAACGGAGTTGAAAATCCTGACCACTGCCTCATTTACGGCGTAAATTCCTCCGGTACAATCGGCTTTTATATTTACGACGCGCTGGACGGAACTTTCCAGAGATACCGCTTTGAGGACACCTCTCAGATAGTAATCCCGGAAAATGATGACACGGAAGAAAATGAGCCTGTGAATACAGATACAAACGAGAAACAAGACCTCACACCATCTGAAAAGCTATCTGCTCTCTTCTCCGACCCATTCACACGGTGGCTTATGATTGGCCTTGCCGCCCTTATAGTCGTCCTGCTGGTGCTTGCTATTGTGTTTATTGTTCTCTACCGCAAAAAAGCTGTGCTTGCAGAAGGCAGTAAGGAAGCGGCTTCATACAGCTCTGACGACCTCTATGAGCCGCCAACATTTGACACCACTGCTTTTGCCCC
>CAJFTV010000121.1 GCA_904420055.1 Candidatus Alloscillospira gallinarum
CGCCGCGCAGAGCTGCTTATCTCCGCTGCCGGCTGCCGCAACCTCATCACAAAGGACTTTGTAAATGAGAACTCCATCGTCATCGACGTGGGTATCAACGCAAAGCCCGAAGGCGGTATCTGCGGTGACGTAAATTTTGAAGAGGTTGAGCCCATTGTCAAGGCCATCACCCCCGTTCCCGGCGGTGTAGGCTCAGTCACAACAGCTGTCCTCATGTCAAATGTTGTTGACGCCGCTGAGAAGCAGTCAAAGAAATAAGCTGTCACTAATATAAAAGCACGGCTCTCATTTATTATGAGAGCCGTGCTTTTTGCTTTCACTCCCGCCTCAGCCGCCAAACATATAAAACCGCCAAAATATAGTAACCCATTCTGAAAATCGTATCCGGCAGCACTCCGCAGGGAGATATATCTCCCGAGACCCATCTGGCAGCACCCAATACTACCACCCCGCAGGCGCATGCAGCTCCGGCGGCCCTGCTCCCAGAAAGTTCCTCAGCGCCAAGGTACGCGAGAAGTCCGGCAAAAGCGAGACTCCATATATTCCACATCGTCCCCGGCCCCCATGGCGGCACATATACACAGTTTACAACTGTCAGAATAATCTGAACGGCCGGGGCTCTCTTTCTGTCGTAAACTATCGTACACATGCCCAGGGAGAGCAAAAATCCGTTCACCGCCGCCCACAGCACGCACCAATTAACCGGCACTACAGGCATTCCCAATAACATATCACTATCCTTACCCACAAATCCAGGAAATCCGTCTGCAAGGAATTTGCAGACATATTTTTTATATTATATATCTTTTTATGATATATTTCAACATAGATATATCTTTTATTTCCGTATATTTCACATGCCATGGATTAAAATTATGTATAAGGCGGTGGGATATATGGACTATACTGAAATGTTCAGGGCGCGGCTGACTCAGTTGCGTCTTGAAAAAGGCGTGTCTGCACGGGATATGAGCCTTTCCCTGGGGCAAAGTGAAAGCTATATAAATAAAATTGAAAACAGCAGGGCCATGCCCTCAATGTCAGGTTTTTTCTATATATGCGAATATCTCGGTATAACCCCGCGGGACTTTTTCAATACCGAAGTGCAGTCGCCGGCGGCAGCCGCCCGCGTTAGTGCCGCCCTCACCGGGCTCACCGCGCAGGAGGCTGAGCACATTCTCGCTGTA
Organism: Candidatus Alloscillospira gallinarum; assembly: GCA_904420055.1. GTDB lineage: Bacteria > Bacillota > Clostridia > Oscillospirales > Oscillospiraceae > Alloscillospira > Alloscillospira gallinarum. The sequence continues at coordinate 1,188 of CAJFTV010000121.1, forward strand.
ATTGAGGATATAACTAAAAACAGGGGATAAGAAATTTATTCCTGAAAGGTGGCTTCTTAAAACAGTGTCCGGTCTTTGACGGCATCAGATAAATTTTTGACCTGTCACCTTGCAAATCACAGGAAAAGCCCCTGCCTCAGCAATAGAAGGCAGGGACTTTTTCCTGGCAGTTTTTTCTGAAAATATATCATTAATATAACGGAAGGGAAATGTTTCACTTCCGTTATACTGTGTTCACTGATTTCCCCATACGCTGAGATATCTCAGATAGAACTCCACCGCCTTATACAGGCAGGTGTCGTCAATGTCAAAATCAGGTGTGTGGGGAATGCCGCTCACATTCTCCCTTTTTGACCTGCACCCAAGGTTCCAGAACATTCCGGGGTACTCATGCTGGAACTCACTGAAATTGTCGGACATCATTGTCGGCGGTCCGGCAGGAAGCAGCTCTGCCCCCATCTCTTCGGCAACTTTAAGCCCCAACGCCACGGCGCTATGGTCATTTACAACCGGGTATGGTGAAACTGTGCTCAATGTGAGCTCCGCCGTGCCTCCGTAAACTGCGGCTATCCCGCAAACAAGTTTTCTCATAGTGACGGGAATTACTTGCAGGTCCTCTTCTCTGAAATAGCGTATTGTACCCTGAATATTGCAGGTGTCGGGCACAATATTGGGTCTCACTCCTCCGTTTATCATACAGGGGGATACAACACAGGCATGAGTGGGGTCGTGAAAATTTGACGGGATTGAGATTATCTTCAAAAGTATTTCACTGGCAATCCGCAGCGGGCTCACTGTAAGGTCAGGTCTGGCCCCATGGCCTCCCCTTCCATGCACATCTATGGAAAACGACGTTGACCCCGCGGCACGTGCTCCCGCCTGGAGTTCAAATGCGCCGGCTGTGCCCTCACCGTTTAAGTGCAGGCCCATGACCATGTCCACACCGCCCTGCTTTTTAAGGTGCTCAACGCACTCTTTTGCCCCAAGCCCCTGCTCCTCGCCGGACTGAAAGCAGAAATAAACCGTGCCGTCAAACACATTCCGGTTTTCAGACAATGCCTTTGCCAGAGCCAGCAGTATCGCCGTATGCCCATCGTGTCCGCAGGCGTGCATTATCCCGGGTATTTCGCTTTTCCATGGAACCTCCGTCAGCTCATCTATTGGCAGTGCGTCAATATCCGCCCTTATGGCTGCCCTCTTCCCCGGGCCAAGCTCAAGACGCCCGATAGTGTTAAACCCTACGGTCTCATATGGTATATTAAATCTCTCAAGCTCCCGCCGTATAAACGCCGACGTCTCCGATTCCTGTCCGGAGAGCTCCGGCCGCCGGTGGATTTTTCTGCGTGTCTC
>CAJFTV010000122.1 GCA_904420055.1 Candidatus Alloscillospira gallinarum
ACATGGTAGACCTGCATATCGACATATGGCAGGGTGTGCTTCCCCAGAACGACATCAAAAAAATCCAGAAAGAGCTGGACGGACGCATGGCCCTCATGGGCGGCATAGACGCGGCAATCGTAGACCGTTCCGACTCAACCGAGGAGGAGATACGCACAGAGACACGCAGAGTGCTCGACGAGTACTGCCCGGGAGGAAACTTTATCCCATGCATCACTTATGGAGGTCCCGGCACCCTCTTCCCCAACGCGGACAAGTTCATCAACGACGAAATTGACCGCTACAACAGAGAACATTTTGGAATTTAAGGAGCAGTTTTTCTATGTACAGCGGACTCTATGCGCCAATTAAAGACCCCGGCGCTTACTTAAGGCGCATCGGCATTGAGGAGTACCCACTCTCTCCGAACCGTGAAAACCTTGACCGGATAATATACGCACATCTTACACACGTGCCGTTTGAAAATCTAGACGAGTATTACGACAAATCCTGCCCCGAGCTGGAAACCGACAAGCTTTTTGACAAGATTGTCACACGTCACAGGGGAGGTTACTGCTTTGAGCTGAACGCCGCAATTTATTCCCTGCTATGTGCTCTCGGGTATGAGGCATATCCCGTTGCCTGCCGTATTCAGTGGGGAATGGACCATCTTCGCCCCTTGTCACACCGGGCAACCATCGTAATAATTGACGGTGTGAAGCATTACTGTGATGTGGGCTTCGGCGGCCCGTCTGCCAAGTGCTCAATCCCGTTTAATGAGACAGTGGACGGCGGCTTTTACATAGACCAGTCCAATCGTGAGACGCAGGTAATGCGGAAGGTTGACGGACACGATGAGCTTATCATCTCCTTTAACGATACATTTTTTGAGCCTGTGGATTTTATTCCTCTCAATTACCAGGTATCCATGGCGCCCGGCTCATACTTTCAGATGATGCCCATGATAAACATGACTACTCCTACCGGCAGTATGTCAATCACCGGGGACGTATTTAAATGTCACGACAGCGGACAGGTAACGGAGGTAAAAATTGAAAACGAGCAGATGATGGCGGATTACCTGCGGGATAAATTCGGCCTTGTAAAATGACAGATAAACCTGTTGACCAATGCAGGTCAACAGGTTTATTATGTTTTTACTGTACATAAACTTTAAGCGACGAACAATACGCAATTGGCCAATAGAAAAAAGCGGAGGGAAATGAAATGCTTGAATTCAGGTACGACACACAGCTTCTCATAGAGGGAGAGGGACTTGACGAGGATAAAATTCACGACTATTTTACAGATAACTTTAAGGGAGACTGCCTTATCGCCGTAGGGGACGAGGACCTTATTAAAATCCACTTTCACACAAATGAGCCCTGGGACGTGCTTAAATACTGTGCCGGGCTCGGTGAGATTTATGATATTGTGATTGAGGATATGGAGCGCCAGTCCCGCGGGCTTAAAGGCTGAATATAAACATAAAACTTATTTAGAAAGGAAGCTATTATGAAATATCAAATTGTTGGTGAACCCATGCCCGTTGTAATCTGCGATTTAACCCCGGGGGAGAGCATGATAACAGAGAGCGGTTCAATGTGCTGGATGTCCCCAAACATGGACATGAAGACCTCTGCCGGTGGCGTAGGAAAGGCTTTTGGAAGAATGTTCTCCGGGGATTCTATTTTTCAGAATATATACACCTCCATGGGAGGTCCGGGCATGATTGCCTTTGCCTCCAGCTTTCCCGGATCAATCCGCCCGGTAAACATCACGCCTGATATGCCGGTAATCGTGCAGAAAACCGGCTTTCTCGCATCAGAGGCCACAGTTGAGCTCTCTTTACACTTCCAGAAACGCGCCGCCGTGGGCTTTTTCGGCGGCGAGGGATTTATAATGCAGCGTCTCTCCGGCTATGGCACCGCATTTATCGAGATTGACGGCTACGCTGTTGAATATAATCTCATGCCCGGCCAGAGGATTGTTGTCGACACGGGAAATCTCGCCATGATGGACGCCTCCTGCACACTTGAGATACAGGCAGTAAAGGGGATTAAAAACAAGTTTCTCGGCGGCGAGGGATTTTTCAACACCGTAATAACCGGCCCCGGCAAGGTAACGCTTCAAACCATGCCGGTTAGCGGCGTTGCTCAGGCTCTGGCCCCGTTCTTTAACACCGGCAGCAGATAATAAAAAGCATATATGACAGACATGGCGCGGCGCTTTTGTGGCTGCGCCATGCTTCATTTTTATGTACACCGTGCCTCCCACCGCTCCGCAAATTTTGTAAAATACTTTTCAAACTGAAACCTGCGGCTTTTCGGACGTATCTTTTTGTGTTACAATGTTTAAAACAAATAATCTAAAAGGGGCTGGATTTAATATGAAGCTTGAATTTTTAGGTGCGGCACACGAAGTTACCGGGAGCTGTTTTCTCCTGACGGCGGCGGGCCGCCACATTTTGATTGACTGCGGCATGGAACAGGGCAAGGATATATACAAAAACCCGGACCTGCCCGTCTCTCCGGGAAATATTGACGCAGTACTGCTCACCCACGCCCACATAGACCACTCCGGCAGAATTCCTCTGCTCGTAAAACGCGGCTATAAAGGCCCTGTGTACTCAACAGACGCCACCCGCGACCTCTGCGCCATAATGCTTCTCGACAGCGCCCACATACAGGAGTCCGACGCTGAGTGGCGCACACGTAAAAACCAGCGCGCCGGCCGCGAGGCGGAAGAGCCCTTGTACACGGTGGACGACGCCTCCCGGGCGGTTGCGCAGTTTGTGCCTGTCCCCTATGAAAAGGAAAAGGAAATTTTTCCCGGAGTTACAATTTCATTTACCGATGTCGGACACCTTCTCGGCAGCGCCAGCATAACAGTCCGCGTGACCGAGGACGGAAATACGGAGACCATTGTCTTTTCCGGGGATATCGGGAACACAAATCAGCCCATAATAAAAGACCCCACACCCATGCACACGGCGGACTATGTCATAATGGAGAGCACCTATGGCAACCGCAGCCACGGGCCGCGTCCGGACTATATATCCTCCCTAACCCGCATAATACAAAAGACGCTCGACCGCCGGGGCAACATGGTAATCCCCTGCTTTGCAGTTGGCCGTACACAGGAAATGCTGTATATGATACGGGAAATAAAAGAGCGCGGCCTTGTGCAGGGCCACGGCGAATGGCCCGTGTATGTGGACAGTCCACTTGCCATACAGGCAACTCAGGTGGTGAGCGAGAACTACGCTGAGTGCTTTGACGACGAGGCGCTCGCTCTTATCCGGCAGGGCATAAATCCCCTGCGCTTTCCCGGCCTGCGCCTGTCGGTGACAAGTCAGGACTCAATCGCCATAAATGAGGACCCAACCCCAAAGGTGATAATCTCCGCCAGCGGCATGTGTGAGGCGGGGCGCATACGCCACCATCTGAAGCACAACCTGTGGCGCGGTGAATCCACAATTCTGTTTGTCGGTTATCAGGCTGTTGGCACCCTCGGCCGCACAATAGCCGAGGGCGCTGAGGAGGTAAAGCTATTCGGAGAGACAATTGCCGTAAAAGCAAACATTGAGGTGCTGGACGGCGTGTCGGGTCACGCGGACGACCGGGGCCTCTTAAAGTGGATATCAAGCTTTGACCCCAAGCCAAAGAAGGTCTTTGTCGTACACGGCGAGGACATAGTCACAGATTACTTTGCGCACAGGCTCCAGAGCGAGATGGAGCTGGACGCCGCAGCGCCCTACCCCGGCGCTGCATACGCCCTCTCCGAAGGTGTGTGGCTCTCCGAGGGCAGCCGTGAGCTTGTGGGCGATGGCGAAAAGCTCAGCGAGGGACGCCGCCGGCAGAACGTCATATTTGCCAGACTTGTGGCGGCAGGCCGCCGTCTTACTGGAATTATTGAAAAAAGCAGCGGACTTGGCAACAAGCAGATGGCAAAGTTTGCCGACCAGGTTGAGGCTGTCTGCAATAAATGGGAATAATCCCCTCTGCCGTATTTTTAAAAATTTCTGCGTTAAAAGCCCGCGGCGGAAGGCGCGGGCTTTTTAATTCCGGCTCTGACGTCACAGGCTCCGGGCCGTGCTTTTTCACATTACTGAAAAAAATTTTAAAAAAGGTCTTTACAAATAAAAAAATTGTGCTATATTAAATTTAATAAACCT
>CAJFTV010000123.1 GCA_904420055.1 Candidatus Alloscillospira gallinarum
AGCTACTCTTATTTCTTCCAAAGCTTCAAAGCGTCCATTATAAGTTCCACGCTTTTCTCTACGCCAAACATTCCGCTGTCAACGGCAAGATTAAAATACTTCATATTTCCCCACTCGCGGCCTGTAAAGTGGCTGTAATACCTAGCCCTTGCCGTATCTGTTTTCATAAGTTTAGCCGCGGCTTCTTCTCTATTTATATTCAAACGCCTTGATATGCGCTCAGCCCTGTACTCGGGATTTGCATGAATGAAAATCAGGAAGCTGTTAGGGTCATCATACAGTATATAATCTGAACATCTTCCAACAATAACACACACCTCATTTTCGGCGGCAATCCGGCGTATAATCTTTGTCTGGGCGGCAAAAAGCTTTTCAAGGGGCGGAAGGTCCGTATTATACATGGCGTACCCGGAAGTAACAAAATCATATATTATGCCATGACTCATCATCTGCTCGTGATTTTCAATAAACTTTTCCGACAGTCCGCTCTCCTCTGCCTCCATACGGACAAGCTGATTGTCGAAGAACGGAGCCCCAAGCTTCTCCGCCAGCATTTTTCCGATATCATAACCGTCTGAGCCGTACTCCCTTGAAATTGAAATGACAAGCCTGCTTTTGGACTCTGCCGGCCGTGGCATATCCTCCGCCTTGATGGCGCTTTCCAGTTTTGTGTCCCGCTCCACAAAGCGCAAAAGCCTCGGCTGGAAAAAGCGCATCATGCGTTTCATAACAAACCCAACGGTGAGCGCGGATATCACTGTACCCTCGCGTACACCAACAAGCTTGTGAAAATATATCAGTGACACCGCGGCGGATACCACCACAAGACAGCAGTCGGTTATCATTTTACAGTTTGCAACCGACAGCCCCGTTTTTTTAGAAACGGCAATAGACAGCCCCTCTCCCGGAGTGGGAAGGATTTGCGGCGCTAAATACAGCATTACGCCAAAGGCAACCATTGGAATACTGCACACAAGAAACACGAGCTGCATTATATATGTATTTGGAGACGGCAGGAACGCGAACAGCCGTGTGGCAAGACTGACAAGCAGGCCAAAAAATGTGGACGCGAGTATCTGCAAAAGCATACTCGCCTTAAATTCCCTGCGTAAAATTATTACTTCAACCAGAATGTACAGGCAGTACACCGCCGTTGTGCAGACGCCAAGGTCTACCGTAGATATCTGGTGCACAACATTTGCAAGGCAGGTTACAGGGCTCACGCCCAGAGCCGACTTTACAGAAAATACAACGCCTATCGCCATAATAAACAGGCCCAGAATATATACAAGCCCTCTTTTTAAATAAAGCACCGCTTTGCCCTCAGCCATAAATATCTGCCCCCTCCCGCACGGAAAACATCTACCATACAAAAGCCTGCCCAGAGGACGGCTTTATTTTTATATACAATTATATATGAAGGGCTGATTTTTGTCCATTTTTTCTCTGCTGCATATTTGATGTAAATTAACAACCAAATAATTACTTATTCTGATAACAAATTTTTGTAAAATTATTGACTTTGGAGCCGTTCCAGGGTTTAGAATACCATAAATTAAAAGTTTACTGTTTCATGCTTCAGCTCCCATTTGCGCATAAGCTTAAATACGTTAATAAGGCAGAGAATTCAGTCATTTTTATCCCCTATGCAACTTGACATGTATTTGTGACAAATGGTAGAATGAAAGATGAATATGGCCTGAGGCTATATGGTAAAATTTAATTATTCATCATAGTTTCCGTGCCTTTTATTCTAAGGGATAAATCCTATGAATAACTGGCCTGAGCTGTTTGGCTTGCGGGGTCATCACCGGAAACGGTATGGCCTTCACGTTTTGAGAAGGAAACGGCAGTTGAAACACTTAGATTTCCCTGTGTTTTTAAAAACCGTCACATGGGTAAATACGGAAAGAGAGGTGTAATAATAAATCGGCTATTAGAATGCTTTGAATTTGTGTTCACAGATTATGGAAAGGCCGGTGCTGAATTATGAGCAAGAATTCAAAGAACAGAAACGCTAATCGTGCGGACGTGTCCGAAGACAGAACTCAGGAACACAAAAACGATGTTATGATTGGTGCCTTGGAAAAAGACGGAGAAAAGATGATGCAGATTATTGAAAACGGCGGTATGGTGGCCATTGTCTCCGGTATGGAGGTAATGTACACATTTGTCTACAATAATCAGTATCAGTGTTTCATTCACAAATTTGACGCTCCTGACGGCCGGCGCAAGGGGTGGGAAATGAACGAGAGAAATCGTGCCATGCTGAAAAATCTTGACAGTGCGGCGGACCAGCTCTTTGAAATTACATTCCAGCCAGATATGAATCTCATGGGAGTTATGGTTGCTGCTGAACGCGGCATCATCAATTTTATGGATTATCTTGGTATACTGCCTGCCGAGGATATGGACTTTATGGAGTGGATGAATCCGGCTGAGGCAGATGAGAATGATGGAGGTAACTAACATGAAAACTTACAAATTTGTTTGCAGAAGTACACGTCTTGGATTCAAGGAGTACTGCAGCGTGTGTGAAGACGATGTCGAAGTCCGCAGAATTGACCGCGATGTGCAGCAGGAAACCGTGCGCCAGTTCCGCGAGCGCGTAGGCGCCGAACTGGAAGCTGAGGGCTACCAGATGGCTGAGCATCAGTACACACTTTAAAAAAGAAATTGAGGTGTGCGTAATATGAAATATATTTCTGTTTTAATCCAGCATCACCCGGGTCCAACCGGCGATGTGCTGATATGCAAAAATAAGAACGGCAAGTGGGAATTCCCAAGCGCAAAGCAGTGCAGCAACGAGACTCCGGAAGATGCTACGGTACGTGTTGCCACAGAGAAGCTTGGCATGGCTGTGAAGCCCGGCAAGCTTATTATGATAGGCCACAAAAATATAAACGACGGCTACACTGAGCACATTGCATGTGGAAACATCACCCATAATACAAACTCAAAGGAGATTTATCACGAGTATTATGAGGCTGTGAACACATGGCAGACAGAGCCCCAGAAAATTGCATACGACGAGTTTAAGTGGGTTCACCCCTCTGAGCTTGGCCAGTATGAATTTGAGGGCGACGATGAAAACTTTATGGCAAAATATGACCCGTGGATAAATGCAAAATTTATTCCGGACCGCAGAATGTATTAAGGAGGCCGAAAATGAAAAAATATGTCTTTGAGGCCACAAAAAAGCAGTGGGAAAAGCCCACTGAGTTAAAGCAGTATTTTGTGAAGTGCGCAACTGTCACAGTTTATGCTGACAACGAAGCTGAGGCAAAGAAGCTGGCTGAGGACAAGCTGTGCCGGGAGTATCTCGGCACCGGAACAATTCTCGGTGAGATTCGCTTTGTGAGATGCGACGAGCTGCCCGCTGACTGGAATTACGGCTACGGCGACGAGCGTAAGTCCGGCGCTGAAGGGATTGACTATGCCGTCGCACATTATGTTATAAAGTAAAGGAGGAAGAATTGTGGATTTAGTTAAGAAGTATCTTCTGCATCTTCCTGAAGGAAATGTGACAATGACCAGGGAAGAACTGGAAGCCAGGGTACGTGAACTGGTCAAGAACCACCCCAGTGAGCATATCTGCGCTTACCGCGTATGGTATGAGGGGTTTGAGGGCTGCGGAATGCCCGGTACTGATGTTTACAATGTTATTGTTGAGACGCTCCGTTCCATGATAGATGACTGGAAGGATATCGGTCCCATGCGCTGGGAGAAGTTCGGCGTTGTAAATCCCAGCTTTTTGAATCTGCACTATGACAGCGCTCCGAAATTCAAGGGCGACGACATTATGATGCTTCATCACTTCCACGCAGGCCGGCACTATCAGGGACCTGACGGCAGAGTCTTCTGGATTCCCGTCATTGAGGACTTTGATATGCGCTGCTTTGAGCGTAAGGACGGAAAGTACGTTGGCACAATGGTTGAAATTGACCCGCGTTCCGATTACGCAAAGCAGATGGTAGAAGTTAAGTAAGGAGGATAAGCAATGTCTGAAAAAATATCCATGCGTTCCGACAGCAAGAGAGAACGCATTACACACAGCGTATGTGTCGGCGGCCCAATGACCCTGCACACCATAGACGGCGTTATCCGTCGAGTACGCCCTATTGTGCTCACCGACGATGACCCGGCAGGCTGGGTAATCAAGGCCCGCGGCAAGGAGTACACACCCCAGCGTAAGACAACTATGTCACTGCTCGGCTACTGTGAGAGAGATAAGACATACGCATATGACCGTCTGAAATACCCCATGATCCGCGAGGACTTTGTGGAAACTCCCGACGGTAAGAACAGAAACACAGAAAACCGCGGTAAATCCGGTTACCGCCGCGCCTCCTGGGACGAGGCTCTGTCCCTTGTGGCACGTGAGATAAAGCGTCTGCACAAGACATACGGCAAGGAAACCATCACAGCATGTACCTCATCTCATCACAGCTGGGGCCTTGTCGGTTACAAAATTTCCCTGTTTAACCGTTTCTTCAGCATGATGGGATATACCAGAATTGCCGATAACCCGGACTCCTGGGAGGGCTTCCACTGGGGTACCCCACACTCCTACGGCTATTACTGGCGTCTCGGCGGACCTGAACCATACGATATGCTTGAGATGGCCATGCAGAATGTTGAGACAATAATCTGCTGGTCAACAGACCCTGACACAACCCGCGGCGGCTATTCCGCTCAGGAATCTGCTCTCTGGCGCTGGTGGCTCAAGGAGATGGGCGTCGAGTTTATCTACATTGACCCCTTCAACAACTACACCTCTGTCAAGCATGCTGACAAGTGGATCGGCCCCCGCATGGGAACTGACGCCGCTTTGCTTGAGGCTATTGCCTATGTGTGGATAACAGAGGGCACTTACGACAAGGAATATATTGCCCAGCACGCGCACCGCTTTGATGAGTTTGAGAAGCACATTTTGGGTCTTGGCCCTGACGGAACCGCCAAAACTCCAAAGTGGGCTGAGGAATTAACTCTCATTCCCGCAATGGACATTAAGGCTATTGCCCGCAAATGGGCAAGCACCGTCACCACCGGCGGCAGCGGCATGCGCGGCGGTTTCGGCGGAGTGTGCCGTTCCTCAAACGGAACTGAGTTTGCACGTCTTATTACGCTGCTCTATGCGATGCAGGGTATGGGCAAACCCGGACGTGCTTTCTGGTCTCCGGCCTGCGGCGGCCCGATGAACTACAACTTCTGGTTCGGCGGTTACTCCGACCCCCTGTCCTC
>CAJFTV010000124.1 GCA_904420055.1 Candidatus Alloscillospira gallinarum
CGCCTCCTCGCTCCCTATTTCAGCTCTTCACAGATTGTATGGACAATTATAATCGGCACCATAATGATTGCCATGGCCCTGGGCAACATATGGGGCGGACGCCGGGCCGACAAAAATCCGGACCCCGGCCGGCTGTACATGCGGCTCATTATCGCCGCCGTATGGATTGCGGCTATTCCGGTACTCGGCAAATATGTAATACTTCTAATTTCCGGGGCTTTGATATTTACCATAAACAGCAACCTGCTGGTGTGGGCGGCATTTCTCGCCTGCATGGTGATATTTGTTTTCCCCTGTTTTCTTCTGGGAACTGTCACTCCCTCCCTTGCCAAGTACACAGTGGACAACTTGGAGGACAACGGCAAAACCGTGGGAACTCTGGGGGCATTTAACACAATCGGCAGTATAATCGGCACTTTTCTGCCCACATTTGTCACAATCCCTGCAGTGGGCACGGCCATCACATTCCTCATTTTCTCCGGGGTATTGCTTATAATCGGTATAGCATATTTTATAGGCACCCGTAAAAAACCTGTAAAGTGCGCGGTGTGCGCCCTCCTTTTTATCCTCTGCAGTGTGTTCGGCTCCTCCGGCAGCTTCGCGTTCTGGGAGTCCGACCTCGTATATGAGGGCGAATCCGTATACAACTATTTACAGGTAAAGGAGGACGAGGACAGCGTCACACTGGCCACCAACGTGCTGTTTGGCGTTCAGTCAGTCATGCAGAAGGAGGGCGGCCTCACCGGCATGTATTACGACTATGCCCTGGCGGCCCCGGTGATGGCCGGCGTACAGGAAAAAGATGAGCTCCGTGTATTGGTCCTGGGCATGGGGACGGGCACCTTTGCAACACAGTGTCTTGAATATTTCAACAATGTGACCGTAAAGGGCGTGGAAATTGACGACAAGATAACCGACCTTGCCTCTGAATACTTTAATCTCCCTGACAGCGTTGAAGTTGTGACATATGACGGCCGGGCTTATTTAGGCGCCTCAGATGAGAAATTTGACCTGATAATGGTAGACGCATATCAGGACATTACCATTCCCTTTCAGATGTCCACTGTGGAATTTTTCACAATGGTGCGTGAACATTTGACCGAGGACGGCGTAATGGTCGTCAACATGAACATGCGCTCTGACGATATCGACACAATTAACCGTTATCTCGCGGACACTATCTCCTCTGTGTTCCCCAACGTCTACACAGTAGATGTGCCCGGCACCACAAACAGAGAGCTATTCGCTTTCTCAGATGAACAAAGCCTTGAAAAGCTCCGCTCACATAAAGATTTAGGAGACACCGACCTTACACTTCTCATGGACCAGGTGCTAAATGGCTTAATCCGATATGAGAGCGGCGGCCTTATGCTAACCGACGACAAAGCCCCCGTGGAGCTTCTCGGCATGGAGCTTATTGACGACATCATCAAAGACGAGCTTGATTACTACAAAGAGCTTTTCCGTGAGGGCGGCCTCTCCGCAGTATTAAACGGCGTGTAAGTTTACTTAACTAAAAAAATACGTCAGGCAAAGTTTTGCCTGACGTATTTTTTAACTTAAGTAAGACTGGTATTACACCACACCCTGTGCAATCATTGCGTCTGCAACCTTTATGAAGCCGGCGATATTCGCGCCCACAACATAGTTTTTGGGGTAGCCATATTTTTCAGCGGCAGCGGAAGCATTTTCAAAAATGTTCTCCATAATGCCCTTGAGTTTTGCGTCGACCTCTTCAAACGTCCAGGAGAGGCGCTGGCTGTTCTGGCTCATCTCCAGGGCGGAAGTGGCAACGCCGCCGGCATTTGATGCCTTGCCCGGTGCAAACAGCACGCCCGCGTCCTGAATAATCTTTGTAGCCTCCAGAGTTGTGGGCATATTTGCGCCCTCAGCCACTGCGATTACGCCGTTTTTAACAAGCATCTTTGCGTCCTCTTCACCAAGCTCGTTCTGTGTGGCGCATGGCAGAGCGATGTCGCACTTTACTGACCACACGCCCTTGCCCTCGTGGTACTCGGAATTTGGACGGTACGCCTTGTAAGCCGTGAGACGCTCTCTCTTTACCTCTTTAATCTCCTTAATCGCCGCAATGTCAATTCCCTCCGCGTCGTAAATCCAGCCGGTGGAGTCGGACATTGTGACAACCTTTGCGCCAAGCTGGGTTGCCTTTGTAGCGGCGTAAATAGCCACGTTTCCGGCGCCGGAAATCGCAACCGTCTTGCCGGCTATGTCATAGCCGTTTTTCTTCAGCATGGCGTTTGTGAAGTAAAGAAGGCCAAAGCCCGTCGCCTCTGTTCTGGCGAGCGAACCGCCGTATGTAAGTCCCTTACCTGTTAAAACGCCCTCATAGCGGTTTGTAATCTTCTTATACTGGCCGAACATGTAGCCAATCTCACGGGCGCCTGTGCCAATGTCTCCGGCGGGCACGTCAGTGTCGGCGCCGATGTGCCTGTAGAGCTCGGTAATAAAGCTCTGGCAGAACGCCATGACCTCGCGGTCGGATTTGCCCTTGGGGTCAAAGTCTGAGCCGCCCTTGCCGCCGCCGATTGGCAGACCGGTGAGGGAGTTTTTAAAAATCTGCTCAAAGCCCAGGAATTTGATTATGCCAAGATTTACTGACGGGTGCAGACGAATACCCCCCTTGTACGGGCCGATGGCAGAATTAAACTGAACGCGGAAGCCACGGTTGACCTGAACTTTTCCCTTATCGTCTACCCATGGAACGCGGAAAATAATCTGTCTCTCCGGCTCTGTAATCCTCTCTAAAATGCCCTGCTCCTGATACTGGGGATTGGCCTCAATAACAGGCTCCAGAGATGTTAGGACTTCAGTAGCCGCCTGAATAAACTCAGGCTCTCCGGCGTTTTTCTTCTTGAGAAGCTCCAGCTGCTCGCTAACGTATGACAAAAATACCAGTCCTTTCTCATTTCAAATAAAACGCAGCACATACCACGTGCCGAACGCGTGATTTTGTGCTGCGTTTATATCTTATATAAATGCAACACCATTATTGCACGGCAACATATTACCACACTAAATGCAGAATTACAAGGAAAATGTGTGTTAAAACGCAACTTTTTGCAA
>CAJFTV010000125.1 GCA_904420055.1 Candidatus Alloscillospira gallinarum
CAGGCGTTATATGGAGCATGAGCGCGGCAAAGGACATATGATATTTTCAGACCCTGCCAAGGCCATTATGGAGCTAAAGCCGGAGATAGTGGACGACTGCGAGGCATTTACATATTTTGCGTTTATGAATTATTTCCAGCGCCCTGCGCTGGAGAAAGGCAAGTCAATAAGCGCCGATGAAAACGACAAAAAGTATGCCGCGGACTTGTTGGACAAGGTGTTTGAGGTATTAAAGCCGAAGACGGTCATTTTCCTCTCCAAAAAGGCATATTGGGATTATATGGAGTGGGGCAGGACAGAAGAGGAACGCAAGCTTTACGCCGTGGCCCACCCCACAAGTCCGTGGTGGAACAGAAAGGACAATAACGGAGAGTGCGGCAGAGGGAGCCTTAAAAAGATTTTGGAAAGCGTAATAGCGTAATATAGAAGAACAAAACTATCCCCCGGCACGGACATTGTGTCCATGCCGGGGGATACATTTATAATTATGAGTTTTACCTGAACACCTCAGCGAGAGCCTTTATATGCTCCGGGGTGGTGCCGCAGCAGCCGCCCACAACCTTCAGATTGTCAAAATCACGGTACGGTTCCATCTGCCGGGCAAATTCCTCGGGGCCGACGGAGTAGTTACCTGTTACGCTGTCAGGCAGACCGGCGTTGAGCTTTACTATCATGGGCTTTTTGAGGAGTGGAGACAATCGGCAGACGATGGGATACATCTCCCGTGGTGACAGGGAACAGTTTATGCCGGCTGCCGCGACGGGCAAATCATTTACAGCTTTGGCGAAGTCCTCAACGGAAAGTCCGGTATATGTCTTGCCTGTATCGTTGAATGTCATACTGGCAAAAATGGGGAGGGCAGTGCTTTCGTGTACGGCGTTCACTGCGGCGGTGAACTCGTCCAGTGCGCTCATGGTTTCTATGGCGGCGAGCACGGCACCGTGTTTTTTGCCGAGGACGGACTGTTCACGAAAACGGGCATAAGCCCGCTCATATGTGAGGTTGCCATAGGGCTCCATAAATTCGCCGGTGGGACCTATATCCACCGCCACACGGGCTCTGCCGTCCGCTGCTTCTTTTGCAATTTTCACGGCAGCGCCGATTACCTCATCGGCCGTATGGCCGGTGTCCTGTAGTGTAGCGGTGCAGGAGCTGAATGTGTTTGTGCATATAATGTCACTTCCCGCATCGACGTAGCCTGCATGTATTTTCATAACGGCTTCCGGTGCTTTTATGTTCATGAGGTCGGTGCGCTCGCCGGGCTTCATGCCGGCCTCTATGAGCATTGAGCCCATGCCGCCGTCATAAATAATATATTTCTTTTCCATCAGTGCCTTTATCATCACATATCCCTCCTGAAAATGGCATAGAATAGTTTTAGACCTATGAAGACGCATATTGTTAAACATATTTAACAAAAAATGTTGAAATTTTCCGGGTTAGTGTTATAATATATATAACCTATCTGGTGAAGCAAAAATCACGGAAAATATTATATCAGTGACATGATATAATACTAAGGATAAAAATGCAATATTTAAAGGAGGTTTCATTATGGGCAATCTTATAGTTACAATCAGCCGTGAATTCGGCAGCGGCGGCAGAAAAGTTGGAGAACTGCTGGCTCTGCAGCTCAACGTGCCCTTCTATGATAAGGAGATTATTGAGATAACCGCAGAAAAGAGCGGCCTCTCTCCTGAGTTCATTGCCAGTGCGGAGGAAAATACGCGTCGAAGCTTCCTGTTTAATATAGCTACGGCGTCCTATCCTGATATGAAGTATTCCTATCAGTATGACACGCCAATAACCGACAAGGCATTTTTTGCTCAGTCTGCGGTTGTCAGAGAACTGGCAGAGCGCAACAGCTGTGTAATTGTAGGACGGTGTGCCGACTACCTTCTGCGTGACGAGGAGCGCATACTCCGAGTGTTTATCACAGCAAAGCATGAGGACAGAATGAAGCGCATTATTGAAGAGTACGGCGTTGAGGAAAAAGACGCGGCCTCAAAAATTAAAAAAACGGATAAGGCAAGGGCCAGCTATACAAGGCACTATACCGGTGAGGAATGGGGCAGCATAAGAAATCATGACCTTGTAATAAACACCAGCTTCACGGGCGTTGACGGCGCTGTTGAAGTTATTAAAGCTGCACTGCGCACACGCTCACTTATAAAGTAAAAAGTTACGGCGGGAATGTACTTTGTTCCCGCCGTATTTTATTTGACAAAAGTGACAAAATTTAATTTGACTTTTTGTGTCGAATATCTGAAGACTATTATAAAATTATAACAAATGCCGGGAAAAGTGAGGTAATACCCAATTAGATCTATAATAAAATTTGGGTAATGAATGTACTAATTTTCTACATATTTCCGGCGGTAAAATCAATGTGCATTTTTCGTAAATTTGTAATATCTTTTGAAAAAAACAAATTTGATTTTGAATTTGCTATTGAAATTTGGGCCCGATGATGTTAGTATATACTCGTTATGAGGTATTTGAATTATGTAATTAAAACGTAATTTAAAATTAAAGGAAAGAGGTAGCAAAACAATGAGTGAAAAACAGTACCTGGGCGTCTTTGACGCCATAGAGGACGCATGTGACGCAGCTGTAACAGCTCAGAAAGAGCTTATTCAGAAGTACACAACAGAAGAGCGTCAGAAATTTATCGATAATATCAAGAAGTATGCTCTTGATAAGCTTGAAGAAATTTGCATGATGGAGTGGAAAGAGACCGGCTATGGCAGGTATGAGGATAAAGTGGACAAGAACGGCGGTTCTTTCCAGATGACCCCTGATACAAGGGATATTCCTATTCAGGTATATTCAGGTTCAAAGGGCCTTACCGTTGACTACTATGCTCCTTTTGGAGTCGTGGGAGCAATTACACCTGTTACAAACCCCGCGTCTACAATCGTTGCAAACACGATATGCAATCTGGCCGTGGGTAACTCCCTGGTGTTTAACCCCCACCCCGGCGGAGTAAATTCTGCTGCATTTACAGTTGACCTTGTCAACAGAGCCATTGTGGACGCAGGCGGCCCTGCAAATCTCTGCGTTATGCCCGCAAAGCCCACAATGGAGACATTGGATTACATCATAAAGTTCAAGCCCATTAACCTTATTCTCGGCACAGGCGGTCCCGCCATGGTTAAGACACTTATGGCCTCCGGCAAGAAGTGCATCTGCGCCGGCCCGGGCAACCCCCCGTCAATCATTGACTCTTCCGCCGATATTAAGAAGGCTGCATATGAGGTAACAATGTCCTCCACATTTGACAACAACATTCTCTGCGTGGCTGAGAAAGAAATCTTCGTTGTGGCAGACGTATTTGACGAGTTTATTAAGGCCATGGAAGAGGTTGGAAATGTTCACCTCACAGCTGAGCAGGCTGAGAAGCTCACAGAGATGTGCCTCAACAAGAACCCTGAGGGAGCTGAGGAGCCCTATGCCGCAAATAAGAAGTTTGTCGGAAAGAACTGCAACGTAATCCTTGAGGCCGCCGGTATCCCCTGTGAGGGCGACCCCAGACTTGCATTCTTTGAGGCTGACAACATGCACCCCTTCGTACAGACTGAGCAGATGATGCCCATTATGCCTATCGTAAAGTGCGACACGTTTGAGCAGGCCTGTGAGAGAGCTCATTTTGCTGAGCATGACAACAAGCACTCTGCCTCCTGCTGGACAAAGGATCTGTTCCATGCCACAGAGTTCGGTAGGATTATCAACACCACCGTATATGTAATGAACGGCAGAACATTCGCCGCATTCGGTCTCGGCGGAGAGGGTTCAAACTCCCCCACAATCGCAACACCCACAGGAGAGGGACCCACAGGACCTCAGTCCTTTGCCCGCAAGAGAAGATTCTGCATGGCAAACGGACAGGGCTTTACAATCTAACTTAAATTATCTGGTAGGGAGCCGCATAACGCGGCTCCCGCAGCCATGGAGATTGTGTTCCGGGTCTCCACGGGGCCAGGAATATGAATAAATCCCGCGGCTCAGGTTCGCGGAGGTTTTAACATGCTTTTTGCCGCCTGTGGGCGGCAAATTTTGTAATATTGAGTATTGAGGAGGAAAGCATATGAGAATTTCAAGCTTTAAAGAGCTGGCCAAGGCCGCGTCGGAAATGCCGAAAAAGACAGTTGTAGCCGTGGTTGAGGCCCATGACCTTCACACCCTTGAGGCGGTAATAAACGCGAAGAAAGACAACATTATTGAGGGAATGCTCATCGGAAACGAGGAGAAAATCAGAGAGATTTTACAGTCCGAGGGGGCGGACCCGGCGGATTACACTATAATCCCCACAAACGGACTTGAAGAGTCCCTTAAGGTTGCGGTTGACAACATAAATGCAGGAAAGGCTACCGCCATAATGAAGGGCAAGCTTGAGACAGGCCAGTTTATGAAGGCGATTGTGAAAAAGGAAAACGGACTTTTGGCCGGCGGACTTCTGTCTCTTATCGGACTTTATGAGCACCCGAATTACCACAAGCTCCTGGCTGTGACAGACCAGGGCCTTAACACATATCCGGACCTTGAGGGCAAAAAGGCCCTTATTCAGAATGCCGTTAAGCTTCTGCACGCCATAGGCATAGAGGAGCCAAAGGTGGCAGTTCTGGCGGCGGTTGAGAAGGTCAACCCAAAAATGCCGGAGTCTGTTGACGGAGCAGAGCTTAAGAAGATGAACGAAAACGGAGAGATTACGGGGTGCATCGTTGAGGGACCCATCTCCTTTGACCTGGCTGTAAAGCAGGGGGCCGCCGCAATCAAGGGATATGAGAGTCCTGTTGCAGGTGACGCCGACCTTTTGGTAGTGCCGGATATTGCATGCGGAAATATTCTGGTAAAGTGCATGACAGACTACGCCGGGGCGCTCACAGCGGGAACAATAGTCGGAGCAAAGGTCCCTGTGATTGTCACCTCCCGCTCTGCGGAGGCGTCCGACAAGTACTATTCAATCGCCCTTGCCGCCTACTCTGCGGCAAGCTATTAAAAGGAGTAATACTATGGACAAAACATACAGAATACTCGCCATAAACCCCGGCTCAACCTCTACTAAAATCGCCCTTTTCGACAACGACAGGGAAATTTTCAGCAAGAATATAACCCACAGTAAGGAGGAGCTTGCCCGGTTTAAGGAGATACAGGACCAGAAAGACTACCGCCGGCAGATGGTTGAAAAGGAAATGCAGGAACACGAGTTCACGTTTGAGGACGTTGACGTGTTTGTAGGCCGCGGCGGCGGGCTTTTGGCGCTTTCCGGAGGCACATATGAGGTGACAGACCTTTTGGCTCACCATGCCAGCCGTGGAATGACCGGACAGCACCCGGCACAGCTTGCATCGCAGATATGTAAATATTTTGCGGATAAATACGGCAAACCGGCGTTTGTGGTAAATCCCCCGGACGTTGATGAATTTGAGGAGATTGCCAGAGTTACAGGTCTGAAAGGCATATACAGAGAGAGTCATATTCACTCTTTGAACCAGAAGGAAATTGCACTGCGCTACTGCGCGAATGCGGGAATTAAATATACGGAGTCAAATCTTGTTGTGTGCCATTTGGGCGGCGGCATATCTGTGACTGCCCACAAAAACGGCAAGATGGTGGACTCAAATGATATCATAAAGGGCTCCGGACCAATGACCCCCACAAGGGCCGGTGATATCCCATACGTCAAGATACTGGAGCTTGCATACAGCGGAGATTACACCCACAAGGAGCTCACAAACAGACTGAATAAGAACGGCGGCCTGTTAGACCACTTCGGCACGGACGATGCCCGTGAGATTGAGAAGAAAATTGCAGACGGCGATAAATATGCCAAGATTATTTATGACGGCATGATTTATCAGATTGCAAAGTATGTGGGAGCAATGGCCGTTGCGCTGAACGGCAAAGTAGACCAGATAATTCTCACCGGCGGCATGTCATACAGCAAATACCTTACCGAAGCCATAATCGAGAGGGTGAGCTGGATAAGCGGCGTTACCGTAATGCCGGGCGAGTTTGAGATGGAAGCCCTTGCGGCCGGAGCACTGAGAGTGATGACCGGCGTGGAAGAGGCAAAGATTTATTCCGGCGTGCCGGTCTGGACACATTTTGAAGGCGACATGTAAATAAATAGAGCCTCCCGTGCGGGAGGCTCTATTTTATTTCAGGCGTATTGTCCTGGCGTATTTTGATACATCGTCATGAATTACCTCTATTTGGCCGTTTGCGATGAGACAGTCAATTCTCCGGGCGTACCACCAGTCGCCGACACCGAGGGGATACTCCGACAGAATTTTCCCGATGACCGCGGCCTGTACCTCGGGTGTTCTTGAAAGGCACCTGAATATGAGAAAGTCATAAAAATCCTCAGATACACCTGTCACATTGCCGTTTATGCTCACTCTCAGAGGACTGTTTTCCTGCTTTAGCCTGTTCCAGAGCGCGGCATACGCTCCCAATACCTCCGGCGTGAGTTTTTTTGTATGCTTTGTAAAACCGGCCAATTCCCCGGGGGACACCTCGTCCCAGCTGCGGCACATTACGGCGGTGCCGCCAGTGCTTGAGATGTACTCCGGAAGGGAAACTGCATATGCGGTGCTTTTACGGCCTTTTAAAAGGTCGCAGACAAAATATAGTCCGCATAGGGAGTGGGGGCTGCGGCTGTACCATATTCTGATTTCCATGCCGCTGTGCAGATAATCCTCAAGGCGGTGGAGCTCCTTTGCGTATGTACCACCGTCAAAGCTGAGCTCCTCACCCCATTGATACTGGTTATACATGTCATGAATGAGTTTACTGCGGTACTCGCCGCAGACGTCCTCCTGAATGTTTCCAATGTCCAGCATAAGGTTCAGGCAGATTACATCTTGCGGATACTTCCTGAAATCGTTTTCCTCCGCCGGCCCATGAGACAGTGCCTCCTTTTTTGCGCACTTCATGCTGGCGGCCGCGCTTTCACTGAAAAATATTTCAACCATTTTCCTGCCTGCCTTTCTCCATTAATGGGAGTTGTTTTTTTACGTTTGCACGGGCCTGACTGCTGTGAGAAAAATGCTGAGGTGTATGGCTCGGACAGCGTTTGCACCACCTGTAGTGCAAATGCCCGGCCTGGGGAGAGTATATACTGCAATTATACTGTAGCATATTTTGCCCTGCGGCTTCAAGACGCAAAAAAATGAACGCAACGGCTTGCGGAAAAGCCTGCGCGATATTGCTCTTTAGCCTGACCGCTTAAGGGGCGTTGTTTACAACTTCATTTAAAATTGGTATAATATATTATTCAGTTAATGGCTGTGTTTTAGATATGACGTGTCACTTATGAAATGAGGTTAAAGATATATGTTTGTTGACAGAGCTACCATAAAAGTAAAGGCGGGAAACGGGGGGAACGGCTCCGTCTCCTTTCACCGGGAAAAATACGTGGCCGCAGGCGGACCTGACGGGGGCGACGGGGGCCGCGGAGGCAATATTATACTTGTCGCCGACCCAAACATGTCTACCCTTATGGACTTTCGGTATAAGCGGAAGTACACGGCGGAAAACGGCGGTGACGGAATGGGAAAGCGCTGTTCGGGAAAAGACGGGGAAAGCCTTGTAATAAAAGTGCCGAAGGGCACAGTCGTCAGGGATAAGGAGACCGGGGCAATAATCAAGGACATGTCCGATGACAAGCCGTTTATCCTGGCCAAGGGCGGCAGCGGCGGCTGGGGCAACAAGCATTTTGCGACGCCCACCCGTCAGGCGCCCCGGTTTGCAAAGAGCGGTCTTGCCGGAGAGGCAAAGGAGGTAACGCTGGAGCTAAAGCTTCTGGCGGACGTTGGACTTGTGGGATTTCCCAATGTTGGAAAGTCAACTCTGCTTTCCGTGGTGTCAAAGGCCCACCCCAAGATTGCAAATTATCATTTTACTACATTGTATCCCAACCTGGGGGTGGTTTACGCGGGGGAGGGCGTTTCCTTTGTAATGGCCGATATCCCCGGAATTATAGAGGGGGCGGCAGACGGTGCGGGACTTGGCCACGATTTTCTGCGGCACATTGACCGGTGCCGTCTCATAATCCACGTGGTGGATATATCCGGCAGCGAGGGGCGCGACCCGATAGAGGATTTTAAGACCATAAATGAGGAGCTTAAAAGCTATAACCCTGACCTTGCGGAGAGAAGGCAGATTGTGGCGGCAAACAAGTGCGACATAATCGAGGACGAGGAAAAAGCGGACAAGTTCCGGGCGTTTATAAGAGAGCAGGGATATGACCTGTTTGAGATAAGCGCCGCCGCCCACATGGGTATACGGGAGCTTATTCAGGCTGTGGCAGCCGAGCTTGCCCATCTGCCGCCTATCACCGTTTATGAACCGGAGGTCATAGAGATGGAGACGGCACCGGCTTCACCGGAGGACATTGTGATAAACCAGTACGACGACGTCTGGATACTGGAGGGGGAGTGGCTTGAGCGGCTTGTGAGGAATATAAACTTTTCCGACTACGAGTCCCGTATGTATTTTGACAGGTCACTGAGGAATGCCGGAGTATACGACCGCCTTGAGGATATGGGTATAAACGAAGGGGATACGGTGAGCATATTCGACATAGAATTTGAATACAGAAGGTGACAGAGTGGATATAAGAGAGCTTATAACCCTTTTGGGGACTGCGGAAAAGCTTAAAAACAACACACGCCACTCGTGGACCTCCTCGGACAGGCATGAGAGCGTGGCGGAGCACTCCTGGCGGGCATGCGTTATGGCATACTTTTTAAAGGACGAATTTCCGGAAGCAGATATGGGGCGGGTAATGCTCATGTGTCTCTTTCACGACATGGGAGAGGCGTTTACCGGGGATATACCCGCTTTTATAAAGACAGATATGGACGTAAAAGAGGAGAGCCGCCAAATCGGGGACTGGCTGAATTCCCTGCCTGAGCCATACAGTGGAGAGCTTAGAGGCCTGTTTGAGGAGATGGACGCCCTTTTAACGCCGGAGGCCAGAATATACAAGGCAGTTGACAAGCTTGAGGCGCTAATTCAGCACAACGAGGGACCTCTCTGCCGCTGGCTGCCGAATGAATATGAGCTGCAGCTTACATATGGGGCCGAGGCCGTTGGCTTTTCGGAATATATGGCAAGGCTGAGAGAGGCGGTAAATGAGGATTCGCGAAAGAAAATGGCGGACGGGAAATGAGCCGGCACAATCTGAATATACCGGCAGGCTACGCGGTATGGGAGATTAAATATGGACGTGAGAGAACTTCTTGAACAAATAAAAAGCGGTGAAATATCCGTGGACGACGGCGTGGATAAGCTGAAAAACCTTCCCTATGAGGACTTGGGATATGCAAAGCTGGACCTGCACAGGGAGCTGAGGTCCGGGTTCCCGGAGACGGTTTTCTGTCAGGGGAAGCGTGACGAGTTTTTGGCGGACATCTATGTGAAGCTATACGAGAAAAACGGGCGCGTTTTGGGTACAAGGGCGTCGGAGCACCAGTATGAGGTAGTCCGCGCTGCCCTGCCGGAGGTGGAGTATGACCCGGTGTCCCGGGTGCTTAAGCTCTGTCCGGAGGAGACGGAAAAGAAAGGCAATATAGCTGTATGCACCGGCGGCACTGCGGATATTCCCGTGGCGGAAGAGGCGGCGCAGACAGCCGAATTTTTTGGTTGTTATGTTAACAGAATATACGACGTGGGAGTTGCCGGCATTCACAGGCTTTTGAGCCGGCGGAGCGAGATAGTCAGCGCGAACTGCATTGTGGCAGTGGCGGGAATGGAGGGAGCCCTCGGCACGGTCATTGCAGGCCTTGTGAGAAACCCGGTTATCGCTGTGCCCACATCGGTGGGCTACGGCGCCTCGTTTGGCGGGATTTCGGCGCTGCTTACAATGCTGAACTCATGTGCAAACGGGATTTCCACGGTGAATATTGACAACGGATACGGGGCGGGCTATCTTGCCGCCCAGATTAACAGATTGGCGGTGGAAAAGTGAGCGGTGTACTGTATTTTGACTGTGCCTCCGGCATAAGCGGCGATATGACAATAGGCGCGCTTTTAGACCTTGGAGCCGACAGGGAGAAGCTCATACATGCTATTGACAGCCTTGGGATTGACGGGTATGAGCTGAAATTTGACAGGGTGATTAAAAACAGTGTTTCGGCATTTAAATTTGATGTTATGTTAACTGAACACCATGACCATGAAAGCCATGGGACAGAAGGGCACCATCACCACCATGGACACAGGCACCTTGGGGATATCGTGAGGATAATTGAAGGGGGAGCGCTTACACCCCGCGCATCAGAGCTTGCCAAAAAAATGTTTGGTGTAGTGGCAGAGGCGGAGGCCAAGGCCCACGGCGTAGAGGTGGAACAGGTGCATTTTCACGAGGTGGGGGCAGTTGACTCCATAATTGACATTGTGGGCACCGCAGTGTGCATTGACGACCTTGACCCGGAGTATGTGGTAATATCCCCGCTGTCAGAGGGACAGGGTTATGTAAACTGCGCCCACGGAACGCTTCCGGTTCCGGTTCCGGCGGTTGCAAATATTGCGGCGGCGCACGGGCTTAAGCTGAGGATTACCGATACGATGGGTGAGATGGTGACGCCGACCGGCGCGGCCATTGCTGCGGTGCTGAGCTCGGAAAGAGAGCTTCCGCGGGAGTTCAAAATCGATAGGATTGGAATTGGAGCCGGCACGCGGGAGTACGAAAACCCCAATGTACTCCGTGTTATGCTGCTAAAACCGGAAGAGGGTGATGTGGACACGGTGACGGAGCTTGAGACAAACATAGATGACTGTACTCCTGAGGCTATGGGGTTTGTCATGGATATGCTGTTTAAAGCTGGGGCAAAGGACGCGTATTTTACCGGTGTGCAGATGAAAAAATCCCGTCCCGGCGTGCTTCTCACGGTTATCTGCGCGCCGGAGGACAGAAGAAAGATGGAGGATATAATCTTTACACACACCAGCACCATAGGAATAAGGTACCGGGAGATGAAGCGGAGTGTCCTTAAGAGGGAAAAAATTGAATTTGACACAGAGCTTGGCCGCGCCGGAGGAAAAATAGTATCCGGCAGGGGTGTGCACCGTTTTGTACCGGAATATGACGATGTAAAGAAAATTGCGGAGGAGCGGAGACTGCCATTTGATATGGTTTACAGCGCCGTAAAGCGCGAGGGTGAAGGTCATGTCTGACGCAGGTGTACTGGCAGGGAGGCTGGAGGACTATATAAGGGGTATTCACGGAGATATTTGCACGGCGTTTTCCGGAGGGGTGGACAGCAGCGTGGTGGCAAAGGCCGCGAAAAATGCACTTGCCTCTGACGGAAGAAGGGCTGTGGCAGTTACATTTGTGACACCATTGCAGTCCCGGGAGGACACGGAGATTGCCCGGAGAGTGGCAGGGGAGATTGGCACTATACAGGTTGAGCTTGCCCTCGACCCCCTGACTGTCCCAAATGTCCGGCAAAACAGCAGGGAGAGATGTTATTTCTGCAAAAAGTTTATGTTTACGTCGCTTTGGGAGTTTTGCCGGGAGAAGGGATTTTCCGCAGCACTGGACGGCACAAATGCCGATGACACGGGACACTACCGTCCGGGGCTCCGCGCGGTAGAGGAGCTTGGAGTTATAAGTCCGCTGAAGGAGCTGGGATATATAAAGAGAGATATCGTGGCCGTGGCAGAGTTTTACGGCCTCACTGTTGCGGGGCGCCCCGCGTCTCCCTGCATGGCAACCAGAATACCATACGGAGAGGTATTGGACAGGGAGGTGCTGTCCCGTCTCTGTCAGGGAGAGACGATGTTAAAAGCGATTTTACCCGGTCCGTTGAGGCTGCGGCTTCACGGAAGAGTGCTGCGTATGGAAGCTCCTCCGGATAGCTTTGAAGATGTAATTCGGAATAGAGAGAGAATAATCGCGGCTCTCAAGGCTCTGGGATTTGTGTATATAACACTGGACATAGAGGGATTTCGATCGGGCAGTATGGACTTGTAAAGAAAAAATCCCCGGACATTACGGTGTCCGGGGATTTTTATGTAAACTTAATTAAAGAGTCCTCCGCAGGTGAGGATATAAGGCCTGCGGGGGCATGAGCATATATGCGGTTTTATTTTCTGAAAAACAATACGCCGAGACAGACAGGACCGCAGTGGTTTGATACTGAACAGCCTGCGGTGGAGGTTAATATTTCCTCAAAGTAATTGAGTTTTGTAACCTCGTCCTTTACGGCCTGCACCACGCTGTCCGGAGTACCGGGAGCGTAGGTTATGAAGATACGGCGGGGGTCAATAGCCTCCAAATCAGAAAGACGGTCGCGGACATATTGTATAATCACGTTTGCAAAGTTGCCGCGGTATTTTTTGCCCACGTCCATTTTCCCCTCAGTCACCTCAATGCAGGGCTTGAGCTTTAGTAGGTTTGCGCCAAGGGCGGCAACGCCGGAGCACCTTCCTCCCTTGTGCAGGTATTTAAGGGTGTCAATTACAAAGCTCACGTCCAGCTTTGCCTTCTCTTCGTTTATAATGTCCACAATTTCCTGCGGGGACAGCTTGCCTTCCTGAGCCATAATGGCGGCGTCCAGCACAAGGTGACCAATGCCGGTGGAGAGGTTGCGGCTGTCAATTACGTATACGTTGCCAAGCTCCTCGGCGGCTGTGCAGGCATTTGCGTAACACACAGACATATCACTGCTTATGTGGAAACTTATAACTGCGTCATAGTCTGAAGTATACTGCGAAAATATATCTATGTAATTCTGGGCGTTTATAGCGGAGGTGTGGCAGATACCCTTGCCGCTGTCAACATACTCAAAGATATCCATGGGGGTTATATCCACACCATCGTAATATTCCTTGTCATCTTTCAGGATAACGAGGGGTGTTACACTGATATTGTATTTTTCTATTAACTCCTTTGTAAGGTCACAAGTGCTGTCAGAGACTATCTTTATTTTCATATTAGACCTCTCTCTCAGTAAAAATTTTATATAAAAATTATACTATGCCGTCCTGTTTTTTTCAAGATAACTTATCTGGTCAAAACGGCGCATTTGTACAGTAAAGCAGAAAAAATATCTGTCGGTACAATTCTGTACCGACAGACAATGGAATAAATGCGCATTTTGAATTAGAGGTGAAAATGGTTTGCCGGACTTCCCGGCGTGAAGATACTTAAATCCGCTTTTATCCTTTAAAACTTTTGCCGGAAAAGGCCTTTTGGCCTTTTCCGACATCATGCTTATCCGCAGGAAGCTGAATTACGGATAAGACAGGAGGAGAAAGGAAAAAAGGTAGTTATTTTCCTGAAACCGCTGTTTAATGTACTCCGTCAAGAATTACGCCCTGTGACTTCAGGATTTCCTGAAGCTGCTTCACATATTTCTCGTCCTCAAGCTGGCGTGGTGTGACGCCCAGCTTTACGCAGAGAGCAGCAGCGGCGCCCGCGGCCTGACCGGTGACCATTGTCTCCTGCAAGAAGCGCTGATATGCGGCTCTCTCTGCTGAGACGTGCTTACCGGCGATGAGAAGGTTCTCAATTTTTCTGGGTACGAGCATTCTGTATGGCATGTCGTATGAACCCCCGTCAGGAGGAGCGACAACGCCGTCTTTTGAAGCGGCAATAGTCTCATTTGTGGCCACGTGTACGGCGCCTGCGGCAAATGAGTTCTTGCCTATGCAGTCGTAGAACCTGCGGCCGGCGGCCACGTCGTCCCGGGACAGAATATAGTCGCCCATTATTCTGCGGCCTTCACGGAGACGGAGCTCCATACCAACCTTTGTGAGATAGGCGTTTTCAAAGCCGGGTACATATTTCTTAAAGGCCTTTATAGCCATAACAATCTGACGGCGGCATTCCTGCTCTGCATAGGAGAGATCCCAGGGGTCGCAGGACCAGATATTAGGCACCTGGGCAGAGTGCTGGAAATGTGCCTGGAAGTGGTCTGCATCAGGCCGCGGGGCAAGGAAGAAGCCCATACCGGCATATTCGTGCCAGTCGCCGTTTTCCTTGGCCTCTTTCATAATGTCGAAGAAGCCCAGCATGTCGCCCAGCTCACCGATGTCTTTGACATTGCGGATGAGCTCATAGCGCTCCTCCGGCGTCCTCTTGGCGTCGCCTCTTGGGACGAGCTGGTCAGGGTGAGCCTTGATATACTGAAGGACCTTGTCCCAGTCTACGCCGTCCATTGTGAAGCACACGGACTGTGGCTCGCTGTCCTCACGTGAGAGAAGCTCATAATCACAGCCTGCGCGGACGGCGATATCGCCCTCGCCTGTGCACTCGATTACAACCTTTGACTCGAAATAGACGCGGCCCTCGGCGTTTTCAACAACTACGCCGGTGACTTCATTGCCGTTGCGGATAACGTCTACAACGAGGGAGTGGAGAAGCAGTGTAACTCCGGCCTCCTCCATCATCTGGAACATGAGAAGTCCCCACCACTCCGGGTCTACAAATGAGAATATGTAGTTGGAGCCTGAGCGATACTCGTTCATGTCTGTGGGCCTTGCGTGCTTTTCCTCAAGGAGCCTTCTGTGTGTCTCCCCGATAAATCCGTCTATAATCCTCTCTCCGCGTTCATTATAGAGATATGCGTATGAGAATCCCGGAGGGCCTGATACGTTCATCTGACCGCCCAAGGTGCCAAGCCGTTCAATAAGCAGGGTTTTTGCCCCGCCGCGGGCTGCGGCAATTGCCGCCGACACGCCTGATGTACCGCCGCCGCAGACGATGACATCATATTTATATGACCTTTCCATTCGTTTAACCATTGTTTTCGCTCCTTTATATGATTAATATATTTGCTATGCTGAAGATGTGAATTATATGCCGGAAATTTTAAAAAGCGCCGCGGCTTATGCCGGTCTTTTTAAATTTTTCTCCCCAGTTCCCGGCGGGACAATAGGAGAGGCATTTACCACAGTTGTGAGATGTGTGGTGCTGTAGACCCGCCTCTGATACCGGCATATGGGTCTGAGCCTCCCACACCTCTTTATCGGTGGGATTTTCGCTGGTTACGTAATCGTCAAGTCCGCCCAGCTCCTTTGTCATTGCCAGCGTAGCGAGCTGGCATTTTGCACGGTCTATTCTGGCGTATTCAAAGTGGTAATCACCCAGATTTCCGGAGAGGGGCTCGCCGTCTCCGTTTTTTGACAGGGCGCAGGTGGGACATACCTTGGCGCATATACCGCATGTTTCCGGATTGCACAGCTTTTTGCCTGAGTAGAGCGGGTCGGGCTCTATCTCCAGCGTGGTGAGTATAACGCCGAACCTGTTGCGCGGACCGAATTCCGGCGTCATTACAAGGCCGTGCCAGCCAAATTCACCGAGGCCGGCGGCCACTGCCGAGTGGCGTATGCTTATCTGTACGCCGTTTGTCATTGGCCCTGTGGAGCAGGGAGTGGCACATGCGCCGGTTTTGCGCTCAATAAACTGGGCAATGCTGTAGCAGGCATATGTGAGTTCAAAGTTGGGGAGCATTGCGTAGCCGTAGGTGCCGTATATGCCCTTGAGGTCACGCCGACCGTCCTCAAATGCTCTGAAATTTACCTGTACGGCCCCGTCGAGGAGGCGGACGCCGACAACTATAATGGATTTGCACCCGGGAAGAATGTCACATGGGTGACGGCCGTGCGGTGCTTCATTAAAACGGTCAGGACTTGCTATGCCGCACATATCCATGCCGCGGGCAAGAGCAAGTTCTTTTAATTCAGCTTTAAAATTATTATTCATAATATTCACCTGTATCATAAATAATCTGAATTGTCTGACTTTTGCATTGCAATATTAGTGTAAAATAAACAAAATAGAGTGTCAATAATCACTTACAAGCGTGGACATAAACTATATGGAATATCAAAAAAGGAAACACCGCTGTTATTCGGTGTGGTTTTGCCGGTGTTTTGCCTTGCGGACACAATGTTTTTTGCCGGCGGATAAACATATGCTGTAATGAAAACGCCGCCTAATAGACAGGGCGGTGAAGAGGAATATTTTTAAATGCTGTGCTTTTTTCTCTGAACAGAGGGCATAAGAGAGCAAAAAAGTGTCCCTTCCGCAGAAGAATAATGCGGAAAGGACACTGTTGTTTAACGGTGGTTTTCACAAAAACTGCACGTATTTTTTGGCAAAAGTACTGAACTTAAAAAACTGTCATATCGTCTGGGTTATCCGGTATCATATCGACAAACGCCTGTGCGTAGGGAGATATGTCATCTGTCCGCCATGCAGCAGTGAGGTACGGCGTATTTTTTGTCACGGGCATGGGGTAGTATTTTATCTTGTCGCTGTCAGAGGTTTTTGAGAAATAACCGCAGAGACCCATTCCCTTGCCCTGCTTTATAATGCGGATAAGGGACTGGAAATTCGGCACGGTGCGCACCTCTTTTGGGATTATACCGTAAAGTGCG
Organism: Candidatus Alloscillospira gallinarum; assembly: GCA_904420055.1. Taxonomy (GTDB): domain Bacteria; phylum Bacillota; class Clostridia; order Oscillospirales; family Oscillospiraceae; genus Alloscillospira; species Alloscillospira gallinarum. The sequence goes on from CAJFTV010000125.1 coordinate 16,396, forward strand.
AGCTGGCTTACAGTATAGGAAATTGCGGCAATGTCGTCATTGTAGGGTATAGTGTAGAATATTTCCGTCTCAGGCTCCGGCAGGATAAGCGTATCACCGGAAGCAAGCTTGTGGGAAGATGACATGGCAAGGCACATTCTGCTGCGGCAGACGGGCTTTGTGGAAATACCTCTCAGGTCACTTAATACAAAGCTTGGAAGAAACACAATGTCGCTCTGTCCGGTTATAAGCGAGTGCATAAGCTCAGAGAATTCATACAGGTTTTCAATGAGCTCAATGTCCGGATTAATCTGGGCAAAGCCCGCTATAAGGGCACGGAGCTTGTCATAATCCTGACTTGCGTCATATGTGCTGGGATAACCGATTTGGATTGTTTTACCATATTTTTTTGACATGCGCGAGGCATATTGAATAGATTGTATAATATTGCTGTACGGCACGGCAAACTTGGAGTAGAGGTATTCTCCCTCCGGCGTGAGAGAAAGACCGCGGTTATTCCTGATAAAAAGCTTAAATCCGGTGCTGTCCTCAAGCCTTCGTATGGTTTTGCTTATAGACGGCTGCGATATGTAAAGCGAATCGGCAGCCTTGGAGATATTAAGGTGCTCCGCGACTGACAGAAACACATAGATTTGATACAGTGTGATATTGTACAAGGCCGACCCTCCTTTACATGATATTTTACCACGGCTGACAAATATTTTCAATTTTCAATTGCGGGGGATAATATAAAAAATTCCCGGAAATACATATGTGTATTTCCGGGAATAGAATGCTTTGTTACTGTGCGATTTCCTCGTATACGGAAACCTGCTTGCGGTCGCGGCCGAGACGCTCAAAACGGACAATGCCGTTAATTTTTGCGTAGAGCGTATCGTCACTTCCGATACCCACGTTTGTGCCGGGGTGGATTTTTGTGCCGCGCTGTCTCACAAGGATATTGCCGGCGAGGACAAACTGACCGTCAGCTCTCTTTGGGCCGAGGCGCTTGGACTCGGAATCACGGCCGTTCTTTGTGGAACCCATACCTTTTTTATGTGCCATTTAAGTTACACCTCCGTAAATTAGGATTAGAGAAATTCCCTCAAATCAGAGAGAAATGGATTCAATCTGAACCTTGGTGTAGGGCTGTCTGTGGCCCTGCTTCCTGCGGTAACCCTTTTTGGGACGCATTTTGTAGACGTAAATCTTCTTGCCTCTGCCGTTCTTTACAACCTTGGCAGTGACCTTGGCGCCCTCTACCAAGGGCTTGCCAATGGACTGTAAGTCGTCGCCTGTCACAGCGAGAACCTGGTCAAAAGTAACTGTCTCCTCGGCCTCTGCGGGGAGCTTTTCGATGTAGATAACATCGCCCTCAGCCACTCTGTACTGCTTTCCGCCTGTCACGATAATTGCTGTCATTTCGTTTTTCACCTCTTACTTTTTAGAGACTCGCTTTAGCAGGAGGAGAGGCCATAGAGCCATCTCACTTGCACACCTGGTCAATGCGGCTTATCTATTTTAGCATCAGGTATGGCCAAAGTCAAGGAAAACAGAGAATTTTTTAAAGCTTTTCTGCAAAAATATGTATGAGGCTTTTTGAGCCTCAGTAGGTGCCGCTTTAACAGCGGCGGTGCGGTCCTGCGCTCATTACTGTATGTGTTCCTCTGCACAGTCGTCTAAAACGGGAACGCCCATGTGGTGGGAGGCCGCTTCAAATTTTTTCATGCCGGTTGCGTCGTACTTGGGGCACAGCCGGGCTGAGGGGTCGGTGCTCATTGACGCCGCTTTTGTGACGGAGACTTTTCTCTTGATGCGTTTTTTCATATACTTCCCTCCATAAATTTAGTCGTGTCCTGCCTATTTAGTATTCCCGCGGTAATGAAAAATAAAGATACGGCAGAGAGAAACACAAAACGCCGGCCGCACTTTAATGCGGATATATGAAGCGTCTTAAATAATTTAAATCAAAGTAGTGCATGTAAAATAGAATTACCCCGCCGTGGGCTTACGGCGGGGCAAAATATGCTGTCAGTAAACTTATTTCTCGACAATTTCTTTTGTGTCTCTTGCGATGACAAGCTCCTCGTTTGTGGGGATAACGTATACCTGAACCCTGGAGCTGTCTTTTGAAATCTTCTGAACCTTTCCGCGGCATTTATTTGCCTCTTCGTCCAGTTCAATTCCCAGGTACTCAAGACCGGCAAGACAATCGCGGCGAATCTCAGGGGAGTTCTCACCTATACCTGCTGTGAATACAATTCCGTCAACTCCGCCCATTGCTGCGGCGTATGCGCCGATATATTTTTTTACACCGTATGTGAACATGTCAATGGCAAGCTGTGCCCTCTCATTGCCCTGAGCGGCGGCCTCGTCCAGGTCACGGAAGTCGGAGGATACGCCTGAGATAGCCAGAACGCCTGACTTCTTGTTGAGCATTGTGAGAGTCTCGGATACTGTGCAACCCTCAAGATTTGTGATGAACTCTACAACAGCGGGGTCCACGCTTCCGCAGCGTGTGCCCATGGGAACGCCCTCAAGAGGGGTAAGGCCCATGGAGGTGTCAAAGCACTTGCCGTCTTTAACTGCGGCCATTGAGGAGCCGTTTCCAAGATGACATGTGATAATTTTGGAGCCTTCTTTCTCAAGCCCCATAACCTTTATGGCCTCGCCGGAGACATAGCGGTGTGATGTGCCGTGGAAACCATAGCGGCGAACTCCGTTCTCCTCGTAATATTTATAAGGTACTGCATACATGTAGGAGCTGGCGGGCATTGTCTGATGGAAAGCGGTGTCAAATACTGCTACCTGGGGAACGCCGGGCATTGCCTTCTCACATGCCTCGATACCCATGAGGTTTGCGGGGTTGTGAAGCGGGCCTAAGGGGAAGCAGTCGATAATTGCCTGCTTTACATCTGCCGTTACAAGCTGGCTCTCGGTGAACTTCTGACCGCCGTGGAGCACGCGGTGCCCTACAGCGCCGATTTCTGACATGCTGGCTACGACACCGTACTCCGCTGACACGAGCTTGTCAAGAACTGCCGCAATGGCCTCTGAGTGTGTGGGGAAATCCATGTCGGAGTCAAATACGGGTTTTTCACCGACTAAGGGAGTGTGCTTTAAATGTCCGTCAATACCGATACGCTCACACAGACCCTTGGCGATAATTGTCTCGGTCTCCATGTCAAAGAGCTGGTATTTAAGTGAGGAACTGCCTGCGTTGATTACGAGAATTTTCATCTGTTCATACCTCTTGATATAATTATTTTTATGCTATACAATATTGTGTATTGATTAACCTAAGACATTTTAATACCACGGCGGATATATTACAATACTTTTTTTCTATCGGAGGCAAAAAATGTGAAATTTGCCGGAATTATCTGCGAATATAACCCGATACATCTGGGGCATGTGTACCAAATTGACACTACACGGAGTATTTTGGGAGAAGAAAGCTGCATAATTTGCGTCATGAGCGGTAATTTTGTGCAGCGCGGAGAGGCGGCGGTTTTCTCCAAATTTGCAAGGGCGGAGGCTGCCGTCCGGGCGGGAGCAGACCTCATTGTAGAGCTTCCCGCGCATGTCAGCCTCTCCTCGGCGGAGGGGTTTGCCCGGGGGGCTGTGGAGCTTTTAAACGCCCTTGGCGTATGCACGCACCTGTCCTTTGGAAGCGAGACGGGGAACACGGATATGATATGCCG
>CAJFTV010000126.1 GCA_904420055.1 Candidatus Alloscillospira gallinarum
CAGGAAAAGGAAGAGCCGTTTTCCAGCGAAGAGCAGAGACTTATAAATGCATACCGCAAACTCAACGCCAACGAAAAAAGGAGTATTATTCTTGTTATTACAAATTACCTCACACTACATAATATGGAGTGAAATGCACAATTTTATTACATTAAAAACAATTAATTCATAATTCTTGACCTTGTAACCGGTTGCGGGATTTAGTATAATCTCCATTAGTGAGTTCGAGACCTTCCTCACTATAAACAAAACTAAAGGAGAAATTGAATATGAACAGAAAAACCCGCTATTTGACACAGGGGGCTGTTATTGCAGCGCTCTATGTCGCACTCACCTTTCTGGCGAATGAGCTGGGCCTCGCAAGTCAGGTCATTCAGGTGAGGTTTTCAGAGGCTCTCACAATTCTGCCGCTGTTCACACCGGCGGCAATCCCCGGAGTAGTCATTGGCTGTGCCCTTGCAAACCTGCTGACAGGCGCCGTCATATGGGACATTATCTTCGGTCCTGTTGCAACTCTTCTTGGCGCCCTGGGCACAAGATATCTGGCCAGAAAGTACCATATCTTGGCTCCGGTATTTCCCATATTGTCAAATGCAATAATCGTCCCCTTTATTCTCATGTATGCCTACGGCAGTCCGGACAGCTATTGGTTTATGTTTGCCACCGTGGGTGCCGGTGAAATAATTTCCTGCGGAGTTTTGGGCTTCCTGCTCTACAAGGTTGTGGTAAAGGCAAATATATTCTCTTCGGATATGAATGCAATAAACGCTAAATAGTCTTATAAAAAACACCGAAGTTAAAGCTTCGGTGTTTTTACTTTGTTTATTTTTTTCTGTTTCCGCCGCGTCTTAAATGCTTAGCGGCACGCAGCTTTCTTCTATATCTCCTCACACCTGTAAGTATTAGAGCCGTTAAAAGTAAAGCTGCAAAAATTCCAAGTCCTAACAGCGCACCCAACCTAAAATACTTTCCGCTTGTGGTGCCTCCTGACAAAATGCCGTTTGGTCTATATGTTTCCGGCTCCCCGGATGCCGGAGCTTCGTCATAAATGCGCTCGCCTGTTACAAGCAGCCGGTGACTGTTCAGCCCATATGGCGTACACGTGATTAATGTCAAAAGGTCTTTGCCGCAGACCGGTTCAAGAGCTTTAAATTCATATGGCTTAATAATCTCTGTCTGTGTAACGCTGTATGTAAGTGTTCGGTCAAGAATGTGAATATAAAACACATCTCCCTCTTCCATTTCATCGAGGCGTGTAAAAAGCTCAGCCCGGGGAAGTCCTCGGTGCCCAGTAAGAAGCGCACGGCTGCCTTCTCCTCCCACTGGGAGAGATGAGTATTCAATATGACCAACACCTTTTTGCAGAGCCTCCTCACCGGCTGTGTGGTATATTGGCAGATAAACTGAAATTTTTGGTATCTCTATGTAGCCCATAACCCCGTCGATGTTCAGTATCTCCATATAGTTATCAAGAGGTGCACCGCCTCCTGCCTCTGCAAATTCACTGTTGTAATCCTGAGCCTGTTCCCATCGGCTGTCTATAGCTGCCTTCTCCTCTGCATTTACAGCATCTGCATATGCGGTTATTACCTCTGTCTGGTGCCGGCGGTTATAGTAGTCGCTCACATAGGGATACAGCATAACAGATGCTCCGGCGATAAGCAGCACAAGTCCGCCCAGAGCGGCGGCTATAGCTTTAAGTTTGCCATTTCTCCGCAACCATATCCCTCCTGCGAACATATTAAACCTGTCTTATTCCTGCGCTTTTATATCTTTCCGCTTTTTATCTCCCGGCACTTTTTCTGCGTGCCCGGCAGATTAAAACTGCAAAAACAGTTATACCGCCTCCAATCAGCAAAACGCCTATTGCCGCAAAGATAAGCGTACCCACGCCACCGGTCACAGGCAGCGTCATGCCCCTGCTGTTCTGTACTGCTACAGGCACATACCCGTTCTCAAACTCTGTACCTTCACTGTCCTCCGGCTTGCCATTCGGTGCAGCGATGCCGGTATCACCGGTTCCATCTTTAATTTCAAGCTCTACCGGCTCAGAAAGCTTTATGTATCCCTCAGGCGCTTTGCTCTCAACTATCAGATATTTTCCGGTGCTGAGACCGTCAATTCTGATTATTCCAGAGCTATTTGTTGTTATTTCAGAAGTTATTAACAGGAATTCCGAAAGTCTGTCACTGTTTGTTATCGGGCGGTATATACCTTGCGTCGTATCCATAAATTCTATAATGTTATCCTCCTGTACGCCATTTCCCTCATCAACATAGAGCTTAAATGTCGCACCGCTTAAAGCCTCTGAGTTATCTCCTGTTTTTGTGACTTCAATCCCATATGTATACAATATTACATCTGCTTCTATAGGGCTGGCAGGACTTCCGTTTGTATAATAATGTAATTTGGCAGTGTTCCTGATACCGACTGCATCAGCAATTGTATCTGCCGCGTTTGCCGTAACCTCTGCTGAATATGTGATAACAATCTGGGCATAGTCGGATATGCTCTCGTAATTATTAAAGCTGACGACAAAGCTGCTCCCCTCAGTCCCCGGGAGTGCCGGGTCCGGATTTACAGCATAATCAGTTCCCATCGTGAGTGCTGTCTCATCTCCGGCCAAAGGAATTCCCTTGACAGAAATCGTCTCTGTCTGAATAGCAAGACCGCTGTCCATTGTATCACTTATCCACACTGTATGGTCTGATGAACCTATGGAAAGCTGCGGAACGTCGAACATTATTTTAAACTCCACAATCTCGCCTATCTTTGCAGTTTTATTTTCGGAAACCGTGTCATGTGTTAATGTCGGTGTTGAATACTTTGCCGCTATCTCTTCATCGCTAAGCGTGCCGTTTGAAATAGTCCACTTATCTTCGATATACTCCGGAACAATGTTGACAACTATCGGCTGATATATTCTGTTGCTGCCTTTTATGATTACAAGGTAGCTTCCCATATCAAGACCTGTGATTTCCAGTGATGTCTCTCCGGCAGATACGGCCATTTCCGCGTCTGGGGTGATGCTCCCATCAGATAGCACCTGCTGTGTAAGCCCACTGTTAAACGCCCTCTTATCTTCTGCAGCATCAAGTGACGCATAAGCAGACGTAACAGAACCGTCCGTTCCAATATAAGATGGATAATTTTCTCTCACAAAATCAGCTATGGTCCCCGATTTCCATATGAATTCCGGATTTACCGGCGTATCGGCCACATAATCATAGTTTACACCAATAATTTTGTAAACTGAGGCCTTGTCGCCCTCCGCCAGATTTGTGAGGGATATTCTGCCTTCTTTCTCCTGAATCGCCATAGACGGTACAGCAGCTGACATGAGCAGTATTACTGCCACACACAATGGCATAAGCTTTTTCTTTAACCTTTTAAACATATCCTATTCCACTCCTTTATCATATTTATCGCCATATGCACACATCGTTTGTAAAATATTTACATAAATGTAATATTTTACAAATTCGAATAAATTATACCATATTACACGAAAAAATGCCAACTTTTTTAAATCTGTGTGCATAATTTTCGCCTTTTTGTATGTCTTGATATTATAGAAAGAAGTACGGTCACAAAACGTGACCGTACTTCTTTCTATAATATTATTATACTCCTACAGTAAAAAACACGTAAAACCAATTACTCTTCGCCGAATAATAATCATCTTAAAGCTGCATAATATAGCATTGATGATTATTTCGCAAATAATTTCTTATTTACACTTTAATTGCTATGGAGGTTTGTATGAGTTTAATTCCCTGTTCTACCAACTGCATTTACCAGAATGACGGCATATGCCGGTTAGACAGAATTACGTCTTCCGCATCTACGGGAACTTCAAAATCTTCCGGCAGCGGACGTTGTCCATATTTTGTTGAGACATCAGGCCAGCGCAGCCTTAAGGGCGTCATAGATTGTCCGCGCGGCGATGACGTCAATTCCCTTGGGAATTACCAGCTTTGATACACTGTTGGCCGGCACAATGCACGTTTCAAAGCCGAGCCGTGCACACTCCTTAAGGCGCTGATTGAGATTTGACACATTCCTGACCTCTCCGGTAAGTCCCACCTCTCCAAAGGCGACACAGCTTTTTCTGACAGGTCTGTCTTTGAAACTTGAAGCCAGAGAGATAACAACAGCCAGGTCTGCGCCTGTCTCCTGCACATTAAGTCCGCCAATGACGTTAATATATGCATCGCATGTATTTACCTTATATGCCGTCCTGCGCTCCATTACCGCCAGAAGCATCATTGCCCGGTTGTAGTCAATTCCGTTTGTATTTCTGCGGGGGACATTAAAAGTCGTCGGCGCAACAAGTGCCTGAATTTCTGCCAGCACAGGGCGAGAGCCCTCCATAACACAGGTTATGCAGGTTCCCGGCGAATCCTCCGGCCTCTCGGAAAGCAGCATTTCTGACGGATTTTCAACCTGCCTAAGTCCCTCCTCCTGCATTTCAAATATGCCTATTTCATTTGTAGAGCCAAAACGGTTCTTTGCCGCCCGCAAAATCCTGTAATTCTGATTTTGCTCCCCCTCAAAATAGAGTACGCAGTCAACCATGTGTTCCAGCACCTTCGGACCCGCGATTGCGCCGTCTTTATTCACATGGCCGATTAAAAACACCGTTGTATTTGTCCTCTTAGCGTACTGCATCAATCTCAGTGTACACTCTTTAACCTGGCTCACGCTTCCGGCCGCGGCGGTTATCTCATCGCTGTACACGGTCTGGATAGAATCCACAATCAAAATCTCAGGGCTCAGCCGGTCCGAAGCGGATATAATACTGCTTATATCCGTCTCAGCGAGGACATACAGGTCAGAGCCAGATACACCAAGCCGGTCAGCCCTCAGCTTTATCTGCCGTTCCGACTCCTCACCTGTAACATACATAACTGTCTCGTCCTTACAGAAATAACTGCAAATCTGAAGAAGCAGTGTGGATTTTCCTATGCCCGGCGCTCCCCCTACGAGCACAAGAGAGCCCTTTACCGCTCCCCCGCCCAAAACTCTGTCCAGTTCCGACATACCGGTCTTAAAGCGTATTTCACTGTCTGCCACAAATTCAGACAGCTTCTTCGGTTCAGCCTTGTTTTTTACCGCAGATGTCCTCCCCTGTTTTTTCTCAGTGGCGGAAACCGTCTGCTCTACAAGTGTATTCCAACTCCCGCAGGCACTGCATTTGCCCTGCCATTTGGGTGTCTCATTTCCGCATTCAGTACAGTAAAATACTGTCTTTGCTTTCATTTGTACCTCCATAATACGAATTGATATCGTCCTCTGACTGCAGGTAACCAGAGACGACTGCAAGCGCCAGCTTGCTTCTGTAGCTATCTGTGCTTAGCAGTGCAAAATCTCCCGGATTTGACATAAACCCGCACTCTACCAAAACAGCCGGACAGTCAATCTTTTGAAAAAGATATATGTCGTCTCCAATTACACTTGGCGCCCTTGTGCTGTCCGGGCTTATAGACGAGGAAAACACCTCCTGAATGTTCCCGGCAAGGACAATAGAGCAGTCGTTTTCCGTGTAGAAAATCTGCCCTCCGGACGGTGAAGCGTCCGGGTAATTATTCTGATGCACACTTATCAGTATAGCATTTTCAGTGGAATTTACAAGGTCAACCCGGGAATTCTGGTCGTATACTTTTTTCTCTCTGATTGTTCCCGTACTCTCAGGATACGGTATCTCCTCTGACTGTCTCGTCATAATCGTATCAACGCCGAAAAAACCGGCAAGGTCTCTTATTTTAAGCGCAACTGCAAGATTAATTTCGCTCTCTTTTGCTCCGCTGTCTGACACAGCGCCGCCGTCCGCTCCGCCGTGTCCGGGGTCTATGATAAGCGTCACATCGCTTTTATATACCGCCGGTGCCATTACGTCGACAGTAGTTTTAATATCGTCTGAAAAAGTGGCCATAAAAGTCATTGCCACCATAGAAACCACAATAATCCCAGGAATAAAAAGCTCTTTCACTAATTTTTTCAAAGGATATCACCTCTCCACACATTTATATGCTCCCCGGAAGCACAATTATTCCTGTCACTTCCTCAAGCCGCTGCATAGAATGTACAGGATAAATTCATATCCCAAGTCAGAAAATCAGGAGGAAGAACATTGAGTAATAAACCACAATGCAGTGACAACCAGGGCACTTTACCGTCCTGTGCCCCACTTGCCGCAGGTTTTGTACCATATCAGCAGGATAATCCCACCACTTA
>CAJFTV010000127.1 GCA_904420055.1 Candidatus Alloscillospira gallinarum
ATTATCAGAAACAAGGCCACTCAGCTCGGTACAATAATAGAAGACGACATCGCAAATTATGTGGCGCAGAACATAACTTCAAACGTGAGACAGATTGAAGGCGCCGTCAAAAAGTTAAAGGCCTACCAGGACCTCATGGGGGAAAAGCTTACAATATCCGACGTCACAAAGCTGCTTGAGGACTTCTACCGTGACAGCACCGAAGCTCCGACACCGGACCTCATAATCGAGGAAACTGCAAAATACTACAATCTGTCCTCCGACGACCTCAAAGGACAGAACAGGGCGAGAAACATAGTCAATGCCAGACAGATAGCCATGTACATAATAAGGAAACTCACGAATCTGTCCCTTGTAGACATTGGAGATTCATTTAACGGCAGAGACCACTCCACAGTACTTTCATCTATCAGAAAAGTAGAAGAGTCCATAAGTGCCAGCCGGGAGGCCTCACAGACCATAAAAGACATTATAAGCAACATAAATTCAAGAAACTGAAGTTTTAAACATTTTTCTCAACAATACGTGTTAGTTTTATGTGGAAATATGTTGATAAGCAGAATAACGCAAAATATCCCCTTATACTTCCCACATTTTACAAAACATGACGTATTCCTGAAAACTCTGAAATTTGAACGGATTTCGAGCAGTTTCCACAATCCACATTACTACTGCTAAAACTACTAAAATATTATTTATATTATCTATATAATCAAAATATTCCAAAAAACAAAAAACTTTCGGGCAGAGAAACAATATGCAAATGGGAGGGTCAATATGAAATTCACCTGCGAAAAATATCTCATACAGTCGGCAGTGTCAACCGCTTCAAGGGCCGCCGCTGTAAAGAGCCCTGTTATATCACTTGAGGGACTTCTTATTGAGGCGGTGGGTGACACCGTCACAATATCCGGATATGACCTGAAAACCGGAATAACGACTAAAATCCCTGCTGATGTAAAAGAGACGGGAGATATAGTTTTAAATGCCAGACTTTTAGGCGAAATTATAAGAAAAATGCCTGGCGACGACATAACTATATCTGTATCAGAAAATTTTATGACTAAAATAACCGGTGGAATGAGTGAATTTGAAATCATGGCCACCCCCGCAGATGATTACCCTGAACTCCCTGTTGTGGACTATGCAAATTCCATAAGCATAAAGCAAAAGACCCTCAAAGCAATGATATCTCAGACCTGTTTTGCCGTCAGTGACAACGAGGCAAGACCAATACTAACCGGCGCACTGTTTGAGGCTGAGGGCGAAAATCTTACAGTTGTCGCAGTTGACGGATACAGGCTTGCCTTGAGAAAGGAGCCTCTTGAAGAGGCCGCGGCAAACGCGTACAGCTTTGTTGTTCCCGGCACAGCCTTAAGCGAAGTCGAAAAAATTGTATCTGACAGCGAAGATGTTGTCTCTATAAATATCGGGCTTAAACATATAATGTTCAAAATCGGCGACACCGTTTTAATTTCAAGACGCCTCGAAGGTGAATTTTTAAATTACAGAAAGTCCGTGCCAATGACCGGAAAGTTTGATGTAAAGGCAAATTGCCGCAGCGTTATTGAAGCGGTGGAGCGCGTGTCCCTCATAATAAGCGACAAGCTTAAAAGTCCGGTGAGATGCACATTTGACGACAATGTGCTTCACCTTATTACAAGCACAACGCTTGGAAAAGCGAGCGATGAGTGCCCGATTGACGGAAGTGCTGAAGAACTTGAAATAGGTTTTAACAATAAATATCTTTTAGATGCGTTAAAAGCTGCTCCTGCGGACGAGATAATTATAAGGCTTTCCTCAGGAACTCTCCCCTGCCTTATACTCCCCGCCGACGGCAGTGACAACTTTCTGTACATGGTCCTCCCTGTGAGACTTAAAAGCAATGAAAATTAAACTGAAAATTAAAAACAGAGAAGTTAATAAAGTGCCTATACATACGGAGTTTATAAAACTTGACGCCCTTTTGAAGCTGGCATCTGTCTGTCAGACCGGCGGAGAGGCAAAGAATGTAATACAGGACGGGCTTGTATTTGTAAATGACAGCGTATGCCTTCAGAGGGGAAAAAAGATATATCCCGGTGATATAGTGAAATACAACGGAGAGAAGTTTACGGTTACATTGTCCGGAGAAGTTTAAAATGGTTGTAGAAAGTCTGTCCCTTGAAAATTACAGGAATTACCTGAGTTCAAATGTAACCTTTGTCCCCGGTGTAAATGTTATCACCGGCAAAAATGCGCAGGGAAAGACAAATCTTTTGGAAGCGGTGTATTATCTCACATGCGGAAGGTCTTTCAGGGCACAGTCAGACAGAGAACTGATTAATTTGGGCGCAGGTTTTGCAAACATATCCGCAGATATATTTTCACAGTCCCGGAAACAGAGCATAGACGTGAAGCTTCAAAGGGGAAAACGCAAAACAGTAATTGTAAACGGCGGAAAAATAAAAAACCTGTCGGAGCTCTCCGGAAAGCTCACTGCCGTACTTTTCTGTCCGAATGATCTTTTTATAATAAAATCCGCGTCGGTGTACAGGCGCAGGCTTATGGACGGCTGTATTTCCCAGCTCCGCCCAAAATATGCCGCGGCCTTAAACGAATACAGGAGACTGTACGAACACAAGCTCAGAATTTTAAAAGACGGCGACAGGTCCATGATGTCCGCTCTTTATGACTTCAATATGAGAATGTGTGAGATGAGTGCGGTTATAATTCATTACCGCGCCCTGTTTGTCCGCCTTCTGGAAGACAGGGCAAATAAGATTCACAGCTCATTTTCCGGTGGAGAAGAGCTTAAAATCCGGTATAAAACTGTCAGCTCCATATCTGACCCGTGTAAAAGACCCTCTGAGCTTCTTCCTTTTTTAATCCAGCACCAGGAAAGCCATTTAGGCGCGGAGATTGAAACCCGGCGCTGTCTTTCTGGTGCTCATAAAGACGACCTTGACATAACAATAAACGGTCTGTCTGCAAAATCGTTTGGTTCCCAGGGACAGGTGAGGTCAGCAGCGATTTCGATAAAACTGGCGGAGAGAGAAATACATTTCTCTGATAAGGGAGAATATCCCGTACTTCTCCTTGACGATGTACTTTCAGAGCTTGACAGCTCCCGTCAGGAATTTATACTCAACAGCATTAAAGACGGACAGGTTTTGATAACGTGTTGCGAGGATACGGATATATCTGAAAAAACTGGCGGAAACGTAATTGAAGTGCATAACGGCAGAATAAAAGGAGTGTAAAAATATGTACCTGTATCTCGGACAAAATACACTCGTTCCGAAAAAGTCAGTTGTGGGGGTGTTCGACATGGACAACGCCACAAGCTCTCACGTGACAAGAAAATCTCTCAATATGTGGGAAAAAAACGGCATGATTGTAAATGTGTCGGACGACATTCCAAAATCGTTTGTAATCTGTACAGACAGAGGTAAAACAACAGTCTACCTGTCACAGCTCTCGTCACAGACGCTCTTAAAGAGAAGCACTATGTCAATATCACATCTGAGCGATGTTTAAACATATATACGCAGGTATTTTTCTGAAAATACCTTGCAGTCAGTCTCAAAAAAGACTGAATTTCCATGGTACAAAGCCAGAATTTCAGGTTTTTGCCGTTTCCTTATGGAGGTTTTAGCATAATGTCAGATATTAACGAAAAAATTACACAGGAATATGACGCCTCTCAAATTCAGGTATTGGAGGGGCTTGAGGCTGTGCGCAAAAGGCCCGGTATGTATATTGGCTCTACATCTGCCTCAGGACTTCACCACCTTGTATATGAAATTGTGGATAACTCCATAGATGAGGCCCTTGCCGGCTACTGTACGGAAATTTCCGTTATTATAAACGAGGGAAATACCATAACTGTGGAGGACAACGGACGCGGTATTCCCGTTGATGTGCAGGAACAGACAGGGCTGTCTGCTCTGGAGGTCGTTTTTACTGTGCTTCACGCCGGAGGAAAATTTGGAGGCGGAGGCTACAAGGTTTCCGGCGGACTTCACGGCGTTGGCGCTTCAGTTGTAAATGCCCTTTCAGAATGGCTCACGGTACAGGTGCATAAAAACGGCAAAATATACGAGATGAAATTCTCCCGGGGAGAAATTACCGAGAAGATCAGAATCATAGGTGACACCGACAAAACCGGGACTATAGTAATGTTTAAACCCGACCCGGAGATGTTTGAGGAGACTGAGTATAACTACGACACTATATTCACGAGAATGAGGGAACAGGCATTTTTAAATGCCGGTCTTAAAATCCGCACGGAGGACCGCCGCGCCGGTAAGGAGCAAAGCCATGAGATGTGTTATGAGGGCGGAATACGTGAGTTTGTGACCTTTATAAACAGAAATAAAAACCCCATTCACAGCCAGGTCATATATATGAGGGGTGAGAAAACAGACTCCGAGGCGGAAATTGCCCTTCAGTACAACGACGGATTCAGCTCCAGCATAGTGTCATTTGCAAACAACATTCACACCCCGGAGGGCGGAATGCATGAAACCGGATTTAAGACGGCTCTTACAAGGGTTTTAAACAGCTATGGAATTAAAACCGGCGTCTTGAAAAACGACGACAAGGTATCTGGAGAGGACTGTCTTGAGGGGCTTACAGCTATAATCTCCGTAAAGCTCACTGAGCCACAGTTTGAGGGGCAGACAAAGGCGAAGCTTGGCAACAGCGAGATGCGTACCCTTGTAAATTCCATAGTCTCCGACAAGCTGCAGCAGTTTTTAGAGGAGAATCCCGCTGCCGGAAAGATAATTCTTGAAAAGGCGATGACGGCTTCCCGCGCACGTGAAGCGGCGAGAAAGGCGAGGGAGAGCATAAGGCGGAAAAGCGCCCTTGGCGGTGCGGCAATGCCGGATAAACTCTCCGACTGTAATGAGCGCGACCCGTCTTTAACCGAAATTTATATCGTAGAGGGAGACTCCGCAGGAGGCAGCGCAAAGGGAGGCAGAGATTCCCGGTTCCAGGCAATACTTCCTCTATGGGGAAAGATGCTTAACGTGGAAAAGGCGAGAGCAGACAAGGTGTATGGAAACGATAAGCTGACCCCGGTTATAACCGCCCTCGGCGCCGGGATAGGCGATGAATTTGATATTGAAAAGCTCAGATACCACAAGGTCATAATAATGGCTGATGCCGATGTTGACGGAAGCCATATAAGGACGCTGCTGCTCACATTTTTCTTCCGTTTTATGCGTCCCCTAATTGAGAACGGATATGTGTATGCCGCAATGCCGCCGCTTTATAAGCTTGTCCGTGGAAAGCAGACAAGGTATGCCTATTCCGACGAGGAGAGAGACCAGATTTCCGCTGAAATGCGCGGTGAGGACGGCAAGGGCAAGGTCGATATCTCAAGAAACAAGGGTCTTGGTGAAATGGACCCACATGAACTGTGGGAGACAACCATGAACCCGGAGACGAGAATTTTAAAGCGCATAGAGCTTGACGACGCGATAAAAGCGGACGAGACATTTACCATACTCATGGGTGAAAAGGTTGAGCCCCGCAAGGAGTTTATTGAGCGCAACGCAAAATACGTTGTAAACCTCGACATATAGCACGCCGGTTCGGGGAATTTTCGGCTTAGAAATTCCCTGATACAGACTGCAATTCCATTGGTGCGCAGAGAGTAAAATCTCCATGTACCAGTTTAAGAATGGAGAATTTAAATGAGCAAAAAACCACAGTATAACAGTGAAGATATCAGGTTTCCGGACCAGACCATAGTGACCTCTAATCTTGTGGAAGAGATGGAAAAGTCATATATGGACTATGCCATGTCTGTCATAGTGGGAAGGGCTCTTCCTGACGTTCGTGACGGTCTTAAGCCTGTTCACAGGCGTATTTTGTATGCGATGTATGAGGATAACCTCACAAGTGACCGGCCTTTTAAAAAGTCCGCCACATGTGTGGGTGACGTTCTCGGTAGATACCACCCCCATGGAGATGCCTCAGTTTACGATGCTCTTGTGCGCCTTGCGCAGGACTTTTCTATGCGTTATCCCCTTGTTGACGGACACGGAAACTTTGGCTCTGTAGACGGAGACCCGGCGGCCGCCTACCGATATACGGAGGCGAGAATGTCCAGAATCTCAAATGAGATGCTCCGGGAAATCGAAAAGGACACTGTTGACTGGGACCCTAACTTTGACGAGAGCAGAAAAGAACCCCGCGTCCTTCCCAGCCGTTTTCCAAACCTGCTTGTTAACGGCTCTTCCGGTATCGCCGTAGGTATGGCAACCAATATACCACCCCACAATCTCAAAGAGGTTATTGACGCCTGCATATGCGTGCTTGATAACCCTGACGCGGATTTAAATGACCTTATGGAGTACATAAAAGGTCCGGATTTCCCTACGAGAGGAATAATTTTGGGACGGACAGGCATAAGGGCTGCCTATTCAACAGGGCGCGGCCGCGTTTGCGTAAGAGCCCGGACAGAGTTTGAAGAGTTTAATCAGGGCAGAACAAGGATAATCGTCACTGAGCTTCCCTATCAGGTCAACAAGAAGATGCTCATTAAGAACATGGCCGACCAGGTAAATGAAAAGCGCCTTGAGGGAATATCCGACCTCAGAGACGAGTCTGACAGAAACGGTATGCGAATTGTAATAGAGCTCAAAAGGGACGCAAATCCCCAGGTCGTGTTGAACCGCCTTTTCTCTCAGACCCAGATGCAGACCACATTTGCAATAAATATGCTGGCTCTGGTTAACGACCAGAAGCAGCCGAAAATACTGTCTCTCCGCCATATTCTTGATGAATATCTGGCGTTTCAGGAGGACATTATAATCCGACGCACAAAATATGACCTCAAAAAGGCTGAGGACAGAGCCCACCTTTTGGAGGGACTTCTCATTGCACAGGACAACATTGACGAGGTCATAAGAATTATACGCACCAGCTATGACGATGCAAAGAGCCGCCTTATGGAGAGGTTTGGCCTGTCTGAAATTCAGGCCCAGGCAATACTGGAAATGCAGCTCAGACGCCTCCAGGGTCTTGAAAAGGAAAAGCTCGAAAATGAATATAAGGAGCTTGAGGAGCGCATTGCGTATTTTAAAGACCTCTTGGCGTCAGAGGACAAGATTAAGGGTGTACTGAAGGACGAGCTAATTGAAATCCGGGATAAATACGGAGATGAGCGTATTACCGAAATTCAGGACGTCGAGGACGAAATTGATATTGAGGACCTCATTGAGGTTGAAGAATGTGTATATACAATGACTGATGCGGGGTATATTAAGCGCACTTCTGCCGGGGAGTACACTGCCCAGAAGCGGGGCGGCAAGGGCGTTAAGGCGATGTCTACCCGTGAGGAGGACTTTGTCGATACACTGTTTACTGCCTCAACCCACGATGTTATCCTGTTCTTTACAAGTCTCGGCAGGGTATATAAGAAAAAAGGCTATATGATACCGGAGGCGGGCAGAACGGCAAGAGGCACAAATATTGTGAACATACTTCCCCTGCAGCCCGATGAAAAGGTGTCGGCAATGATTAAAATCCCACACACCTTAAGCGAGTCTGAAAGCGGCGGCTATATCATGTTTGTCACGAAAAACGGCACGGTAAAGCGCATGGACGTGGACGAGCTCAGCCATATCCGCACCGGTGGAATAAGGGCGATAACCCTGGACGAGGACGACTCGCTTCTGTCGGTTCTCCATACCGACGGCAAAAACCTTGTGCTAATTGCCACACATGACGGCATGGCAATCTGCTTTGACGAAAACGACGTGCGGCCTATGGGCAGGACTGCCGCCGGAGTAAGGGGAATAAAGCTCCGTGAGGGCGATTACTGTGTAGGCGCCGCAATTGCAATGCAGAATGATGTGCTGCTGTCTGTCACTGAAAAAGGATACGGAAAACGTACACCTGTTTCAGAATACCTCCGCGGAGGAGACGGTGAGGAAAAAACCGCCCAGAACAGAGGCGGAATGGGACTTAAAAACTACAATGTCACTGAGAAAACGGGCAGTGTTGCAGGAGTGAAAATTGTCACCGATAATGACGACGTCATGGTGATATCCGACGACGGCACAATAATCCGTATGCCTGTATCCGATATAAGCACGTATAAGCGTGATACCCAGGGTGTAAAGCTCATGAGAATAGGAGAGAATACAAGGGTAATTTCAATCGCCGTGATGGAACG
Source organism: Candidatus Alloscillospira gallinarum (assembly GCA_904420055.1). Lineage (GTDB taxonomy): Bacteria > Bacillota > Clostridia > Oscillospirales > Oscillospiraceae > Alloscillospira > Alloscillospira gallinarum. The sequence goes on from CAJFTV010000127.1 coordinate 8,174, forward strand.
GGAGGACGAGCAGGAAGAGGAGACGTCCAAAACTCAGGAATGACCTTTTAACCTGAAGGAGTGACCTTTTGAAGAGCGTTACAATATATACAGACGGCGCGTGCAGCGGAAATCCCGGCCCGGGCGGCTGGGGCGCCATACTGAGGTACGGCGATAGGAAAAAGGAGATGTCCGGCGGCGCGGCTGAAACAACAAATAATCGCATGGAGCTCACCGGGGTTATAGAGGCGCTTTCGGCCCTGAAGGAGCCATGCCATGTGTCTCTCTATACTGACTCCCAGTATATTGCAAATGCAATTAATGAGGGGTGGCTTAAATCCTGGATTGCGCACAATTGGAAACGAAAGACGGGACCTGTAAAAAATGCAGACCTGTGGCAGGAGGTTGTGAGGCTTTTTAAGGTACACAATGTGGAGATACACTGGGTAAAGGGCCACAGTGAAAACGAGTACAATAACCGCTGTGATGAGCTTGCGGTAGCCGAGAGCAGAAAATTTAAAAAGTAAACTGTAACCTTATGAAATCCCACGGTAAAAGCCGTGGGATTTTTAGTATGCGATAATTTATGTCAGTATGATTTGCGGCTGGATGCATTTAAAATTTTTTAATTTCAATTTTGTTGTAAAAACAACAAGAAAAAATCATAAAGTGTAGTATACTTCAGGCAGAAAATCGGTTAAAGGTAAATCATACTGCATGGAGGTATTACTATGGAAAATAAGATGTTCTGTTTTCAGTGTGAGCAGACAGCTGGATGCAGCGGCTGTACAGGAAAAGCCGGAGCATGTGGAAAGACGAGCTCTGTTGCGCAGCTGCAGGACAAGCTGACAGGAGCGCTAATAGGGCTTGCCCGTGCAACAGATGGAGATACGCATCCTGACAGTGTCACGTGGAGTACTATGATTGAGGGACTTTTTGCCACGGTGACAAATGTTAACTTCAATGAGAACTCCATAAGAGTGCTGACAGACCGTGTGCACAGTGAAAAAGAAAAGCTTGTAGGTAATCAGTGCTCTGTGTGTTCATCGCCATGCGGCAGGAATGATGACTATGACATGTCACTTCTGTGGAATGGTGAAGAAGACATTCGCAGTTTAAAATCACTTATACTGTTCGGAGTACGGGGAATAGCAGCTTATGCATATCATGCTATGGTGCTGGGTTACACTGATGATGATATTTTCAGGTTTATAGCAAAGGCACTGTTTACTGTGGGCAGTGATTTAGGTATGGAAGAGCTTCTGTCTGTTGTCATGGAGGTGGGAAAATACAACTTAGCATGTATGGAGCTTCTTGACAGAGCAAACACCGATACTTTCGGGTCTCCGGAGCCGACAAAGGTAACAATGAAAGTGGAGAAGGGACCATTTATTATTATATCAGGACACGATCTTCTTGCTTTGAAATGTCTGTTAGATCAGACAGAGGGAAAAGGAATAAATGTCTATACTCACGGTGAAATGCTGCCGGCGCACGCATATCCAAAGCTGAAAAAGTATGCACATTTAAAGGGAAATTTCGGCACAGCGTGGCAAAACCAGCAAAAGGAGTTAGACGGCGTTCCCGCCCCAATTATCTTCACGACAAATTGTCTTATGCCGCCCAGAGACAGTTATGCCGACAGGGTCTTTACCACAGAGGTGGTGTCGTATCCCGGAATAACCCACGTAGGTGAAGACAGAGATTTTACTCCGGTAATTAAAAAGGCATTTGAGCTGGGTGGCTATGATGAAGACAGGCTTTTTACCGGCATAAACGGGGGAGAGACTCTTACCACTGGTTTTGGTCACAAAGCCGTGTTGGGCGTTGCCGGAAAAGTAGTTGACGCTGTAAAATCCGGAGCAATAAAGCACTTTTTCCTTGTGGGAGGCTGTGACGGGTCGCGGCCCGGCAGAAACTACTATACTGAATTTGTAAAGAATACGCCAAAAGACACTGTAGTTCTCACCCTTGCCTGTGGCAAGTACCGCTTTAATGACCTTGATCTTGGAATGATAGGCGGGATTCCGCGGCTAATGGATATCGGACAGTGCAACGACGCATACAGCGCAATCAAGATTGCAGTGGCTCTGGCCGAGACATTTGAGTGTAGTGTAAATGAGCTGCCGCTCTCCATGGTACTTTCATGGTATGAGCAGAAGGCGGTGTGTATACTTTTGACGCTTATCTATCTCGGAATCAAAAACATAAGGCTTGGCCCAACGCTGCCGGCGTTTGTGTCACCAAACGTACTTAACTATCTTGTGGAAAATTTTAATATCGCACCTGTGACAACTCCGGAAGAGGATATGAAAAATCTGCTTAATGCATGATATATTTTGAGGTGACAAAAGCGCCAGACCAAAAA
>CAJFTV010000128.1 GCA_904420055.1 Candidatus Alloscillospira gallinarum
ATTATCTCCAGGCCTTTTTTCCTCGCATAGTTTACGGTGTGCATCGTGCCGCCGAACTTGCCGTCAAACACCGTCACAAGCACTGAGGAGTTATCAACCATGTAGTTGTTGCGCTCCAACATACAGTTTTTTGTGTATTTTAAATTTATAAGTGTCTCATAATCACACTCTGACACCATTTTAAAATATCTGTTGCGGCTCTCCTCGTCCCAGCTGTCTGCCTGCCCCTCGCAGGGGAGAGCCGCCTCCACCGTGACGTCGCCCTTTTCCCCCCTGAGCCTGAATACCGCCTCGCAGAAATACATGTCGCTTCCCTGGGCCATGCCGCAGATATAGTGCCTTATCCCGGACACATAAAGCGCCTCCACCACGTCATAAAGCCGCTTTTTCAGTACCATGCACCATGGGTCCCGCTCATTTGTGCCCCACGGCAGTTTGCTTGGCCTGTAACCTGAAAAACAGCAGGTCACACTGGGTGAATTTCTGGGCATTTTCATCTCATCTCTCCGTTTTTCCATATTTTATAAAATATATTGTAATAGACACAGTTATTTTTGTCAAAACGCAGTTGCAAAAGTCCATATAAAATATTATACTAAAAGTAACATTTGAATAGAGTGTCTTCAGGGCAGGGTGAAATTCCCGACCGGCGGTGATGGCTATATGCCTCAGTCCGCGAACGCATTTGCGCCGAATCGGTTAAATTCCGATACCGACAGTACAGTCTGGATGAAAGAAGATGCCGCAGGGAACCTTGCTTCCATATAACTTGCGCGCCTGAAAGACATTTTCAGGTGTGTAATTTTTTATTGGGAGGGTTTTTAATGCTTAACAACCTTTTTTCTGCTGCAAAGGACAGTTTGTCCTTCCTACTCGTATGTGTGGCGATATTCGCCGCTCTCGTACTAATTGCGTGGCTTGCACAAAAATATCTGTGCCGGTCTCTTCCAAAATGCGGAGGTACACGGTATGTGGCACTGGTTGCCATGTTCTCTGCTCTGGCCGGGGTTTTAATGCTCTTTGAAATTCCGCTGTTTTTCGCCCCGTCATTCTATCAGATGGACTTGAGCGAAATTCCAGTGCTATTATGCTCATTTTATCTCGGCCCGGTTTCCGGCGTGATATGCGAGTTTGTAAAAATCCTTATAAAGCTCATTCTCAAGAGCACGTCCACCGCTTTTGTGGGAGACTTCGCCAACTTTGTCATCGGCTGTTCTTTCGTGCTTCCGGCTTCTATCATATACCACGCAAAAAAGACGAAAAAAACCGCTATTATCGGCATGGCCGCCGGAACCGGTGTTATGACCGTATTTGGCAGTCTTTTCAACGCAGTATACCTGCTGCCCACCTTTTCCGCCCTTTACGGTCTGCCTCTTGAGGCTCTCGTCGGTATGGGCACCAGTGTAAACGGCGCCATAAACAGCGTTTCCACGCTTGTGCTTTTTGCAGTTGTACCATTTAATCTCCTGAAAGGCGTTATAGTGTCGGTGGTGACATTCCTCCTGTATAAGCGCCTTGAGTCGGTGCTTTTCAGAAAACACCATACTAAAATAAAAACCTGATTTAAACTGCCTTGGAAACTCAACAGTGTTTTTGCAGTTTTTTCAAAAATTAAAATATTTTATCTCCGGGGAAAACCCCCGGAGATTTTTTCTGTCACCGTTAAAAATGTACACGGCTATAAAAACACGTCCCGGAGCAGTTCCCCCGGGACATGTTTTTCATTGCACGAAAACTCAGTGGCTGGTTGGCATATATCAGCCTATTTTGCCGTCTTTTACCTGTTCGTCGTCTATAATACCGTCCTCGGCATAGCCCTTATCGCCATCTGTCATGTCCTCTACGCCGTCTTTTATGTCGTTTCCTATATCTTCGGCGCCCTCTTTGACATCTTCTGCACCTTCTTCCACTGTATCCTTTATATTATTCCCGGCGTGCTCAAGGTCATCCTTTACATCTTCTGCACCTTCTTTTACATCTTCCGCGCCGTTCTGCACATCGTTTTTCACACCTTCGGCCGTTTCACTTCCGCAGGAGGCAAGAGACAGTGCCAATATAAGAGCCAGCACTATATACAACAGTTTTTTCATATTCTCATTCCTCTCCGATAAAACTTTATGATTTACGTTCTTATTATCTGTAGATTATGTTTTTTTAACAATCCAAATTTTTCTAAAATAAAAGACGCGGCTTGCACCGCGCCTTTTTCCTGTTTTTCTATATGGTGTTTTCTCCGTGGATTACCGCTGTGAGATACAGCTTTCCATCATGGCTTTCAAACACGAGCTTTAAGCTGCGCCAGTTTATGTCCATATCCTCACCGGGAATATAAAAGTCCACAAACCTCGCATTAGGAAAAACCTCTTTCACATTTTCAAGGGCATTGCCGCTGCGGTACACTTCATCTATGCTGTAATCTCTGCTCTGCGTAAAATCCACGTCCATGACAAACCGCTCAAAATATTCCTCCACAGTCATTTCAATGGGAAGTCCTGAACCGTCATATAGACCCCATGTATATCTCTGACTGTCCCCTCCGAACTTTGCAACCTCATTCGGGAGAAAACAGTTTGCGCTGCTGAGTGTGACCGTTGGGTACGGCGAGAATACCACACCATATTCCGGGTGCACCATATTCGCAAGAGACGCATAATCCCTGTCCTTCAAATATTGGAGCACACCACGCGCATACTCTGTAAGCTCTGTATCGCCGGCATTTTCATCGAGAAGCGCGACCTCGGCCGTATCCATATCTTTTCTATCCCGTACAATAAAAATAATTGCAATACAAACCGCAGCACACAATATAAGAATTACCGCATATTTCAGTAGCTTAGCCATAGAACACTTTCCTTTTCACTACAGGAGACCGCACCGGTCAACGCCGATAATGTTCATTTATACTATACCTTCATACGATATATAATTCAACCACAATATATTACAATATGTAACATGGCCCTTATAGTCAAAATTATCATAAATAAAGTGTGAATAAAATTAAAACTTGTTTTTTCGGCTCTTGACATCTTCATACTATGGTGTTACATTGTGTTTAGCACTCGAAGAAGAAGAGTGCTAAACATAGTAAAATTTTTCCCGTTCTATTTGCAACAGGAGGATAAGTTACCAAATTCTGTACCGGTAGGAGTTTAAACGGGCGGTTTTCTGCCTAAATATAAATACCGCAGACGTCCGCGTTGGAAACGGAGGACTTATATGGTGCTCAGTGACAGAAAAAAGAAAATACTCCGCGCCGTAGTGGAGCGTTATGTAAACACAGCTGAACCTGTGGGGTCAAAAGTAATCGCCACAGAATGCAACCTTAACGTATCTTCCGCGACTATCCGAAACGAGATGGCCGAGCTTGAGAACATGGGCCTTTTAGAACAGCCCCACACCTCTGCCGGACGCATACCCACCGCCGCCGGCTACAGAGTTTATGTAAACGAAATTATGGAGCAGCACCGGCTCTCTACGGAGGACACCGAGGCCATAAACGGAATGCTCCAGAGCGAGGCGCATCAGCTTGACCGGATAATAACAGACGCCGGGAGAATAACCTCCCAGCTCACACACTACCCGGCATACGCGCTGGCAACCATAGCTCAGACTGTTACCATTTCACGGTTCGACCTCATATTTGTTGATAAAAACACATTTATAATTGTGGCGCTGCTCAGCAGCGAGGATGTAAAAAACAAGCTTGTACACACTCATTTCACCCTTGACCCGGTATATCTCAGAAAGCTGGCAACCATATTTAACGCCAGGTTTACCGGCATACCGGAGGAGGAGATGACAAAAAGCCTTATCTC
>CAJFTV010000129.1 GCA_904420055.1 Candidatus Alloscillospira gallinarum
ACGTTTATGACCATGGATGACAACATATATTTTGTGAGAAAATATAACGACAGGGCGGATAGAGAAATATTCGAGGACAAGTCCCGGTTTAACCGCGTGTTTGCCGAGTATATCGGTAGGAAGACGATTGACCTGCGAGACGGAGGTGTGGAAGAATTTCGCGAGTTTTGCCGCGGCAGAACGGCGATTTTTGCCAAAGAACCCGTGTCATTCGGCGGCCTTGGAGTTGTTAAGGTGGAGCTCGGTGATGATACCGACTATGAAAAGCTGTACAGTGAGCTTATGGAAGGAAAATTGTATGATGTTGAGGAGATGGTCGTTCAGCATGAGAAGATGAATGTGCTGTATCCCAAATCAGTCAATACTCTGCGAATATGCACAGTGCTTCACGGCGGGGAAGTAAAGCACATGTACACCATAGTGCGTATGGGCAACGGCAAAGATGTGGACAACGCCACAAGCGGCGGCCTATATACATGGGTTGATGAAAACGGCAGATTATCACGTCTTGCATTTTGCGATAAGCTGGCGCAATATTTTGATAAACACCCTATAACTGGCGTGAGATTTGAGGACTTTGAAATCCCTTTTTACAAAGAGGCGATTGACCTTTGCAAAAGGGCGGCACTTGTTGTTCCCAGTGTGCAGTATGTTGGCTGGGATGTCGCAATTGCAGAGAAAGGGCCTGTAATTATAGAGGGAAACAGCCTTGTGGGTTACGATATGCCCCAGAACCACAAGTTTCACAAGGACAGGTGCGGCTTACTTCCGCAGTTTAAGAGAGCTTTTGGCGAAATATAATAAGAATATAAAAACAACGGCAGACACTGAACGTGACTGCCGTCATTTTTATTATGAGGTTTACTTTTTTGAGTGACCAAAAGAGAACTTATTTTCTTCTCCTTTTACAAGACGCTTAATATTTCCGATATGTTTTACCCATACTATTATGACGAGAGCAATTGGAAGTACATACATGATGGGTTCTGTTCCTCCGATTATTGCCAGCGCAGCGGGAAAAAGTGTAACGGCTATAAGTGAGCCGAGTGACACAAAGCGAGTAATAAGGCATATTATCAGGAATAAGCCTATGAGAACGAGCGCCGCGCGCCAGTCGTACATAAAGGCAATTCCCGCGCTCACTGCAACGCCCTTGCCGCCCTTGAATTTAAAGAATACAGGCCAGCAGTGGCCTATAAGACATGCCCCGCCGCCAATCATAAATCCAATGTCCCCAAAAAGCCACCGGCCGAGCAGCATGGAAAGAATTGTCTTGACAATGTCTCCGCCGAAGGTGAGTATACCTGCACCAAAACCGTAAACCCGCGCCATATTTGTAGAGCCCGCGTTGTGGCTGCCCTTGTCGCGTATATCATCCTTGAAGAATAGATAGCTGACAATGACAGCAATATTGATTGAGCCAAGTATATATCCCGCGACGGCTATAGCCGCAATTTTCAAAATATCCATTTGTCTACCCGCCTAAGCTTTGTAAGTAATACTGCCGATTATTTTATCAGTTATAGAGTAAAACTACAATAGAAAAATGAACTATTTTTTTTCGTCTTCGGTTTTTGGCTTTGGTTCCGGACGGTTCTTGAGGTTTACGACCTTTTCTGTGAGGAGCTTGTAAAGATTTGAAATTATGGCAGTCTCTATTACAAATGAATTCACGGTCATGGGGTCGTGGTTATCGTTGTCCAGAATATCCGCGGCAGAGACACGTATGCTGCTGACAAAAGCGGCGGATATGTCGCGGTGTTTTTCCACAAATCCGTTGTATATTGTCTTTACCTCTTCCTCCTCCAGACCTATGGGAATGATGTTCTGCACATATGCTATGTTCAGACTCTGTTTTAAGGTGCATATCATTATCAGGTAGGCCATGTGGATTTTGGAATATTTTTTCTTGACAGGCGGAGGAATAATGTGCATACGGACATAGTTGTTTATTATGCTTGCCGTGATTATTTTATCGTTGTGTTCTTCCTTTGGAAGGAAGTTTAAATGCTGGGATAACAGCACTATAACCTGGTCCATGTAGAGATCCAGCGAAGGAAGTTCTTCCCACGAGGGGAAAGTGTAGTTTGTGAGAAATTTTTCCCAGCGCCGCAGCTTGCGTGCGACGAGCTCTTTATCGTAATCCATATTTATGCCTCTTAAATCACAGAATATGTGTACCATTACGAGGTGCCGGTACAGCGTAAGGCAGGAGGCTATATCCGGCATGTCTGGTATAATAATATTTAATTACTATACCATGTTTATGAAAAATAGGCAATATGGGTTATTAAGCAGGTGGATAATATTACGGCTTTATATATTTAATAAAATGTGATAATGTAATATATATTATTATGAAAAACGGAAGCACAGTGCCGTGCACATATGCCACTGGTTTTCCGTGTCGGACCTAAAGCATCTACACCGTGGCGGCAGAGTGTCAAAGACGGTTGCAATTGTGGGCTCAGTTCTGAATATAAAGCCGGTTATGCATGTTGACAATAAGGGCTGTCTTGCCCTTGTGTCAAAGGCCAGGGGTAAAAAGTCACTTTTTAAAGTGTTTGTTGACAAGGTGAGAGAAACGGGGTACGATATAAAAAATCAGACGATGTTTATAAGCCACGGGGACTGTATTGAGGACGCCCGCGAGCTGGCCTCCATCCTGAAAAAGGAGCTTGGGGTAAAGGACGTCATTATAAATTATGTCGGCCCTGTAATCGGAGCACATTCCGGTCCGGGGACTTTAGCAATGTTTTTTGTAGGTGATTGTAGATGATTGCTGCCGTTCTGGGCTGCGGACGCTGGGGAACTTTTATTGCCTGGTACCTGGATAGGATAGGACATAGCGTGACTCTGTACGGGCGTGAGAGCTCTGAGAATATGAAGAGGCTTATGGCCGAGCGGGAAAATGAGTATTTAAAGCTGACTGACACCATTTGCCTGACGCATAGCCTTGACTGTACGGACGATGCCGAAATTGTGGTGATTTCCGTCGGTGCCCAGAATTTAAGACAGCTCTGCACGGAGCTTCAGAGCCGCGGGCTTAGGAACAAGACCTTTGTACTGTGTATGAAGGGGATAGAGATTGAAACGGGAGAGCGTTTGTCTACTGTTGTGGGAGAGACGCTGGACCCTTCAAATAAGGTTGCCGTGTGGCTGGGGCCTGGACATGTACAGGAGTTTTACAGAGGCGTTCCCAACTGCATGGTGATTGACAGCAGTGACGAAAAGACAAAGCGGGAACTTGTGGAAAAGCTGAGCTCAAATCTCATACGGTTTTACATAGGGACTGACCTTATAGGAAACGAGATAGGCGCAGCCGCCAAAAATGTAATCGGCATTGCCGCGGGGATGCTGGACGGCGTCGGACAGACCTCCCTTAAAGGTGCGCTGATGTCCCGGGGGGCCAGAGAAATTGCCCGCCTTATCAAGGCCATGGGGGGCAGTGAGCTGTCTGCCTACGGCCTGTGCCATCTCGGCGATTACGAGGCGACGGTGTTCTCTCCGCACAGCCACAACAGGAGCTTTGGAGAGGCATTTGCCAGAGGACAGCGGTTTGACAAGCTGGCCGAGGG
>CAJFTV010000130.1 GCA_904420055.1 Candidatus Alloscillospira gallinarum
CACAGAGACATCAGATTCATCATCTTCCACCTCCTCAAAGGGACAGGAGATTGCGGACTTTGCACGTCAGTATTTGGGTTATTCCTACGTATACGGCGGAGCCTCCCCTTGGACAGGCTTTGACTGCTCCGGCCTTGTGTACTATGTATATGGACAGTTTGGCTACTCCATTCAGAGGGGTGCCGGCAGCCAGTATGCGTACAGCGGTGTGTATGTAGACAAGTCCGAGCTTCAGCCGGGTGACCTGGTGTTCTTCTCAGATAACGGCTTTGTGTCCGTGACACATGTGGGAATGTACCTCGGGGACGGCATGTTTATCCATGCGTCAACGCCTCAGGCGGGTGTAAGACTTGACAGCCTTAACAGTTCTTACTACAGCAAGGTCTATTACGGCGCAAAGCGCATTATCTGACGAAATGTAAAGCCCATGCCATTTGGCATGGGCTTATTTTTATATTCCCTGATTTAAAGGTAATTTACAGTCATTCGGTCTGCCGGAAGATTACGGGGAGCTGGGGCTTTTGCGGGATATCCCACGGCAACACCCATAAGGGGTGAAAAATCCTCAGGCAGACCGAGTATACCGGTGTTGTCGAGTTCCGGATACACGCGCATGGCCTCAAGCGCACCCCAGATAAGTACGCTGCTAAGACCCAGGTCCGTTGCGGCAAGGTGAATGTCCTGCGCAATTATTGCGGCGTTTGCGTATTCAATGCCGGGCTGCAGGTTCTGAAGCCTATGGGATATGAAGATTGCTGCCGGAGCGCCGTAAAACGGGTCGAAATCCTGCTTTGGCAGGCCGTCAACAGCTATTTTTTCCATGGTGGCCTTGTCCTCAAGCCTTTTTACTGCCGCCATGGACAGCTTTTTTAAAATTTCACGATTTTGTACCACTGTGAGGTGTATGTCCCTGTACATGCCGCTGCCCACGGGGGAGGCGTTGGCCGCGGCGATAAGAGATTTTATTATCTCGGGAGATACGGCCTTGCTGCTGTCAAAAGCGCGGCATGACTGCCGTGCGGCCAGTACTTTATCAAATTCCATGCAAATTCCTCCTTGAATTTTTATGATATAATAATTATACTAAATATAAATAACAATGCAAGTACATAAAATATTTTGAGTAAGTATATTAAACTATACTGTGGGAGACGGTTATGAAAATAAACGAAATGAATGCAGACGATTATCTGGAATTTATACGTAAGCTGCCCATAGTTTCCGATGAGTGTCCTGTGCTGAAAACTCTGGAGCTGTGCAGCGGACGCTGGAGGCTGCATGTCCTGTATCAGCTGTATAAGCAGAGCTCCTTTCGTTTTGGGGAACTGAGGCGTGCGCTTACGGGGATAACAAGCACAATGCTGACGGCGGTACTTCGGGACCTTATAGATAATAAGATGGTCCATCGGGAGCAGTTTAACGAGATACCGCCGCACGTGGAGTATTCCCTTACAGAGCGGGGAAAGGCCATTTTCCCTGTTTTTTTTGAGATGGCCAAATGGGGAGAGAAGTATTTGCTGGACGGTGAAGATGAGGAGTAAAGATATACCTTGGCAGACAGAAATGAGGATATAGCCGCTTGGGATACTGTTCCGGGCGGCTTTGCTCTAAAAAAGCCCGAAATATATGAGTATGTAACTTTTGGATATATTTTATGTATAAGTAACACATTTCACCATTTTTCTTACAAGATATAGTGTAATGTTATGATATTAAACTATATGTTGAGAAGGTGGAACAGTGTCCATAAACGAAAGACCGCCGGCAATCGGCGCGGGAAAGATAATTTTAATAGAGACGGGACGTATACTCATACCGGAGGGACGCCGAAAATGCGACAGCGGGGAGGCGATGGACAGGCTTATAAAAAGCGTCGCAAGGTATGGTGTGCTGCAGCCTCTTTCCGTGCGGCGGAGGGAGGACGGAAAATTTGAGCTTGTATCAGGTGTGCGGCGTCTCCATGCGGCAAAAAAGGCGGGGCTGAGAGCGGTGCCATGCGTTGTGCTGGACCTCAGTTCTCCGGAAGGGGAGCTATTTGCCCTGACGGAGAATCTGCAGCGCAGGGATTTGGATTTTTTGGAGGAGGCCCGCCAGCTGCACCGGCTTGTCCATCTTCACGGTTTTAAGCAGGAGGAGGCCGCCCGGCGTACAGGACGTTCCCAATCGGCAGTGGCAAACAAGCTGCGGCTTCTGAAGCTTCCGGAGGACGTGCTTGAAAAACTTCGGGACGCAGGTCTCTCAGAACGCCATGCAAGGGAGCTTCTGCGCCTTTGCAGCCGGGAAGAGATTGAGGACGCGGCAGACAAAATGGTGCGGGAAAAGATGACGGCGCTTCAGGCACAGGAATATGTAAACGGACTTGTTGCCCCGGAAAGACATCAGACGGTAAAAGTAGCCTGCCGGGATACGGGCTTTTTCCTTAACACGGTGCGCCGTGCGGCGGAGACTATGCGGCAGAGCGGCGTAATGGTGGAGGTGTCCCGGGAAGCTGTGCCGGAGGGAGAGAAAATCACAATAGTTATCCCCGGTGCTCCG
>CAJFTV010000131.1 GCA_904420055.1 Candidatus Alloscillospira gallinarum
AAGGCAGCATATGGCAATATATCAAAGCGGCAAGCGCTTTGATATAATCACTGTGTGATTATTTTACGCGCATGTCGCCTGTAAAGGCGACGCGCTGGGATAAAAAGCCATGCTGCCGAAGCATTGGTATAAAGCTGAAAAATAGTTATGCGTGGATGTATGCAAAAAACGGTGAAACAGAAGTTATGGTATTCCAGTGGCGAGACGGGAGGTTAGGGCTGTTGGGACACAAAGTTAAAGCATTTGCAATATCAGTACTGCTTGTCATTTTGGCAGTTTGTGCTTCAGGGTGTTCGGCTTCGACATCCGACAGCCTTTACAAGCTGCCTGAGGCAACAGATAATTATAAAAAGATACAGCAGAAGATTGATGAAATTCAGGCCAGAGGTGAGGAATTTGCGGCTCCGGTTGCCGGGTATAACAGACAGGCTATCCAGCTCCATGATTTAGACGGCGACGGGGAGGAAGAGGTAATCGCCTTTTTCCGGACGAATGAGGAAAAGCCGCTGAAAATTTATATTCTGAAGTCAAACGGAGAAAACTACGATATTGTAGCCAAGATTGAGGGCGACGGCACGGCGGTTGATACCATAGCGTATGTGGATATGGACGGCGACAGCATAACGGAGCTTATACTTGGCTGGCAGATGAGCTCCTCAGTAAAGCTCATGACAATATACTCTATCCGGGAGTATCAGCCTGTGCAGCTTGCCACCGACAGTTACTCTACATATACTTACTGCGACATGGACGGAGACGGGGACAACGAGGTGACCGCGTTTCACATGGACACTACAGACAGTGTGAGTGACATGACAATGTACATGCTTATGAGTGACGGGGAGATGGTGTCATATGCGGCAAACCTGTCCTCAAGCGCTGACACCATAGCAAAGGTGCAGAATGGAATATTTGGCGGAGGTCACGCATTGTATGTGGACAGTGCCAGAGGAAACGGTGTTATAACAGACATTATAGTGTTTAATGACGAGACTCTTACAAACATAACTGTCGACCCTGATACGGGGGACAGCGATACCTACAGGCCTTACAGTGTGTATTCAAGCGATATCGACAAAAACGGGCGCGTTGAGGTGCCCATTGCCGTGTCGCTGCCTGCGGTGTCTGACACTACATATTATCTGCTGGACTGGAACTTATACGCATATGACGGTGAGGCCAGCATAGTACTAACGACTTACCACAACTACTCTGACGGGTGGTATCTCATTGTCCCTGGCGAATGGAAGGAGACAATTACCATACGAAGAGAGGACAACGTGTCGGGAGAGCGTACAGTTGTATTTTCCGCAATTACCGGAGAAAGCGGAGGAAAGCCTGAGACAGAGGACTTTTTAAAGATTTATTCCCTGTCTGGGGACAACAAGGAGGACAGGTCCGCGCTTGACGGACGGTTTATCATCACAACAGAAGAGGATAAAATTTATGCCGGGGAGATTGTGGGCAATACAATGGCAGATTTGACTGCGGGATATATAAGAGGCAACTTTGGAATAATACACACGGACTGGACGACAGACCCGTCGTGACGGAGGTTTTTGGTTTTGAAAAAGATACTTGTACTTGAAGATGAAGCCAGTATCAGGAGCTTTGTCGTTATAAACCTGAAGAGGGCGGGATATGAGCCGATTGAGGCAGAGACCGGTGCCCAGGCATTTGAGAGAATAAAGGAAAATCCTGACATAAGGGTGGCGCTTCTTGACATCATGCTGCCGGATATTGACGGATTTGAGGTGTGCAGAAGGATAAGAGCGGCCGACCCACATATGGGTATTATCATGCTCACCGCAAGGACACAGGAGATGGACAAGGTGACGGGACTTATGACCGGCGCCGACGACTATGTGACGAAGCCCTTTTCGCCTGCGGAGCTTACTGCCCGCGTTGACGCGCTTTACAGGCGCATGGGCGGCGAGCATTTTGACAGCGGCGAGATGGTTCAGGGGCCGTTTAAGCTCAATACCAGAAACAGGACACTTGAAAAAAACGGTGTGAGAATTAAGCTCACGCAGGTGGAGTACTCCATAATGAAGATGTTTATGGATAATCCGGGAAAAGCTCTGTCCAGAGAAGACATTTTAAATACTGTATGGGGCAGGGACTATTTTGGCGAGCTTAAAATTGTAGACGTAAATATACGCAGACTCAGAATAAAGATTGAAGATGACTCCACAAACCCGACATATATTACAACTGTCTGGGGCTATGGATATAAGTGGGGACTGTGATTTCAGAAGAAATTTTCACCGGAAGACGGTTGTGCCGGCGGTGACACGGGATACAATATGATTTATGCGCCGGCGGGAGATAAAACCGGTACAGGCTTTTTGGATTGGAGATTTTTTGACATTGAAAGAGAAAGCCGAAAAACGCAGGATAAGGAGCATACGGCACAGATGGATGCGCACGAGCATTATTGTGGTATCGGCCATTTTGGCGATAGTCGTCATGCTTTTTGTGCTGTTTATTCACAGATATTACTATATGACGGCTCAGACAGGGCTGGAGACGAAGGTAAAGGCGGCCACAGGGTTTTTTAATTATTATGTGACCAGCACTTATGCCGAGTATTATGACAGCATTTACAGATACACCGAGACCTTTGAGGACGGAGACAAGCTGGAACTGCAGTTTATAGATACAAACGGACGTATATTAAAGTCAACAAACAGTATGACCTCCGGCGGAGCTCCGGGAACCGGAGACATAGCAGAGGTCTTGGCCACAGGGCAAATGGCGTCATATATCGGCCGGTCTTCAAGCGGAGAGCGGATTATGTCTGTGTCTGCGCCGATTACATACTCTGACGGACAGACTGTAGGCATAATCCGGTATGTTACAAGTACAAGTATCATAGACAGGCAGATTATAGGTGCGTCGGCGATAGCTGCCTGCATTGCAATTGTTGTGATATTGATTGTAGTAATTCTCAACATGATGTTTCTGCGCTCATTTGTGGAGCCTGTGGGTGATATAACTGAAATGGCAAAGCGCATTGCCGAAGGGAGCTACGGCGTACAGATAGAAAACTCATATGATGACGAAGTGGGCGAGATGGTTGACGCAATAAACGAGATGTCGATTAAAATTGCCCAGTCGGAAAAGATGCAGACTGGGTTTATATCCTCTGTCTCGCATGAGCTCCGGACGCCGCTGACAGCAATCACAGGCTGGAGTGAGACTATTTTGTATGATGAATCCCTTGACGGGGAGACGCGCCGGGGTGTCAATATTATCCTCCGCGAGGCAAAGCGGCTGACGAAGATGGTGGAGGAGCTTTTAGAGTTTACAAGGATTGAGGACGGAAGGTTTACCCTGAATATTGAGCAGATTGACATCGCCGCAGAGCTTGAGGATACCATATTTACATACAGGGAGCTTTTAAAACAGGAAGACCTTGAGATGACATATGAGCCCTGTGACGACGAGATACCCCTTATTCCGGGGGACCCGGAGCGCCTGAGGCAGGTTTTCCTGAATATATTTGACAATGCGGCAAAGTACGCAAGAGATGGCGGGAAGATAGATGTGTCCGTAAAAATGGACAATGACTTTGTTATAATTACCGTGAGAGATTACGGGCCGGGGCTTCCGGAGGACGAGCTTGAGCGGGTTAAGATGAAATTTTACAAGGGCAGCAATGCAACCGGGCGCGGCAGCGGAATAGGTCTTGCGGTATGTGATGAGATTATACGTTACCACGGCGGCGGGCTTGTGCTGCAAAATGCCGAGGGCGGCGGACTTGCCGTTACTGTTACACTTCCGCTGAGGAGCGGAGTCTAAAGACAAAAGGAGATACGATGCAAAAAAAACACAGTGAGGAAGATGTCAAGTTTAAGACCTCGATAGGCGGCCAGGCGCTTATTGAGGGGATTATGATGGCGGGGCCGGAGAAACAGGCCATTGTCGTCAGAACACCGGAGGGACTGGTTGTAAAAGAGGATGAGAGGAAGCTTGTAAAAAACAAGTACCCCATATTAGGCTGGCCTATAATACGCGGCTCGGTAAACTTCATTTCGAGTATGGTGACAGGTGTTAAGGCCCTGACATTTTCAGCCGAGTGCCAGCCGGAGGAGGAGCAGGAGGACCCGGGAAAGTTTGAAGAGTGGGTTAACAAAAAGCTGGAGAGCAAGAAGGCGGAGAAGGTGCTAATAGCGGTATCAGTGTTTGTGGGTATCTGCCTGTCTGTCGTGCTCTTTATGCTGCTTCCCACGGTGCTGACAGGGCTTTTAAACGGAGTTGTACACAGCCATATTGTGAAGAATATAATTGAGGGAGTTTTGCGAATCCTTATATTTTTGGGATACATGTGGCTGGCTACAAAGCTGGACGATATAAAGCGCGTGTGGCAATACCACGGGGCAGAGCACAAGACCATTTTCTGCTATGAGAAGGGCCTTCCGCTAACGGTGGAAAACTGCCGCCGCCAGAAACGGTTTCACCCACGGTGCGGTACGAGTTTTATGTTCCTTGTAATGATTGTGAGCATACTGGTATTCTCTGTTGTGAGCTGGTCAAACGTCTGGATACGAATGGCCCTGAGGATACTGCTCCTGCCGATAGTTGTGGGGATAAGCTATGAGCTTATCAAGCTTGCAGGGCGGTATGACAATATTGTTACCAGGATAATATCTGCGCCGGGCAAGGCGCTGCAGCACCTCACCACCAGGGAGCCGGACGACTCCATGCTTGAGGTGGCCATTGAGGCACTGAAGCTTGTTATACCCGAAGAGCAGGGCAGCGACAAGTGGTGATTTCCAGGCGGTTAATGCGCCAGAAAAATGATAAGAGAGATTTACTGACATTTGGCAGAGTGATTTGCCGGGGTGATGGGAAATAAAGACGTACAACGATATATATCTTGCCGCCAGAAAAAAGCTGAAGGACGCCGGTGATGAGAGTTCCGACCTTGACGCAAAGCTCATGGCGGCCAAGGCTACAGGTAAGACGGTGGCGGGCTTTTTGCGGGACAGCCGCCTGTATGTAACCGACGATACATTTGAAAACGCCATGAATGCGATGATTAAAAGGCGGCTTGAGGGAGAGCCGGTGGCGTATATCACAGGCGAATGGGAGTTTTATGGGCTGCCGCTTTTTATAACGGACGACGTCCTGATACCGAGAAGCGACACGGAGGTCATAGTTGACCAGGCAATTGAGATACTGAAGGCAAAAGGGCCCGGAATGAGAGTTTTGGACCTCTGCTGCGGCAGCGGCTGTATTGGGCTGTCTATCGCTTATACTGTGCGCTCTGCAAGAATTGTGATGGTGGACATATCTGAAAAAGCCCTGAGCGTGAGCCGGTCAAACACCATAAGAAACGGACTTACGAAGAATGTGACGTGCGTGGGCGCGGACGCCATGGACAACCCGCCGCTGCTTTTGGGCTCGTTTGACATGATTGTGAGCAATCCGCCCTACATACCCACAAGGGTGATAAGTACCCTTGACACGTCGGTAAAGGACTATGAACCGGTGGGAGCACTGGACGGGGGCGAGGACGGCCTTGACTTTTTTCAGGCGATTGCAAAAAAGTGGAAAAAGCTTCTGCGTCCGGGGGGAATACTCATGTTTGAGTGCGGCGAGGGACAGAGCGGAAGCATAGCAGATATACTGCGCTCAAACGGATTTACAGATATTAAGAGATATAAGGACACTCTCGGAATTGAGAGGGTCATTTCAGGAAAGTACGCAGGAGGATATTAAACTATGGCAGAAAAGAAGAGAGTGGAGCCGGCTGCTCCCGCAGGGGACAGGAAAAAGGCCCTTGAGACGGCTATTGCACAGATAGAGAAAAACTACGGAAAAGGCTCGATAATGCGCCTTGGAGACGGAATGCAGGTAAATGTGGAGGCCATTCCCACGGGTTCAATATCGCTTGACCTGGCTCTTGGCATTGGCGGTGTTCCAAAGGGCAGAATTATAGAGATATACGGGCCCGAGTCCTCAGGTAAGACAACTCTTGCCCTGCATATCGTTGCTTCGGCGCAGAAAGCCGGAGGCGAGGCCGCCTTTATTGATGCGGAACACGCCCTGGAGCCGGCATATGCAAGGGCGCTGGGGGTCGATATTGAAAACCTTCTCATATCACAGCCTGACACAGGCGAGGACGCGCTGGCCATAACGGAGACGCTTGTGCGCTCCGGAGCCGTGGACGTGGTGGTAGTGGACTCTGTCGCCGCCCTTGTGCCGCGCAGTGAGATTGAGGGCGAGATGGGAGATTCAAGCGTGGGCGTGGTGGCAAGGCTCATGTCCCAGGCGCTGCGAAAGCTCGCAGGCTCAATATCCAAGACAAACTGCGTAGTCATATTTATAAACCAGCTGCGTGAAAAAATCGGCGTCGTGTACGGGAACCCGGAGACAACTCCGGGAGGCCGGGCGCTTAAATATTTTTCCAGTGTGAGAATTGACGTGCGTAGAATAGAGGCCATTAAAAACGGGTCCGAGATTGTGGGCAACAGGACAAGGGCCAAGATTGTAAAAAATAAGGTTGCGCCTCCGTTTAAAGAGGCGGAGTTTGACATCATGTACGGCGAGGGCATTTCCAAAATCGGCGAGATTATAGACCTGGGCGTAAAGCTCGACCTCATAGAAAAGGGCGGTGCGTGGTATACCGTTGGCGAGACGAGAATTCAGGGGCGTGACGGCGTAAAGCAGTATCTGAAGGAGCACCCGGAGCTTGTGGACGAGTTTGAGGCGAAGATTAAGGCAAATGCCGTGAAGCTGATGAGCCCGCAGGCGAGAATTGCCGCCAAGGCGGCAGGCAGGGCGGTTGACGTCTCTGCGGACGATTTTGAGGGCTGATGGACTACACGGTCACAGGACTTGTCAGGTCTGAAAAAGTAAAAGACAGATATTATGCCGAGTTTGACAGCGGCGACAAGTTGATATTGACAATAAACCATATCGCAGATTTTGGAATTTACACCGGCAGGTGTTTTTCCGATGATGAGTTTGAGAAACTCAAAGAGAGCGCCGCCAAGACGCAGCTCCGCGCACGTGCACTCAGAATATTAGGCAGCAGAAATATGTCCAGAGGAGAGCTTATACAGCGGCTTTGCGACAAGGGGGAGGCCCCGGGCGAGGCTGAGGAAACGGCGGACTGGCTTGAAAAAATAGGCGCTTTGGACGACAGGGAATATGCCGGGCTCATTGTCCGGCATTATGCCGCGAAGGGATACGGCCTTGCCAGAATTAAAGAGGAGCTGTACAGGCGGAAAATCCCTCAGGAAGTGAGGGAAGAGGCGCTGTCTCAGGCGCCTGAGCCCGGCGACAGGCCATATGAGCTTTTAAAAAGCAGGCTGCGCGGCAGAGAGCTGAACCGCGAGGAGATAAGAAATGCCGCAAACTACCTGTACCGCAGGGGCTTCTCCTGGGACGAGATAAAAACTGCCGTAAACCGGCTTGAGAGTGAGACAGAGGATTGACTTAAATGGATTACAGAATAGGATTTGTGTCCCTTGGCTGTGCAAAAAACCTTGTTAACAGCGAGCAGATGATGTTCCTTTTGAGCGACGCGGGCTTTGACGTGTCTGGGGACACAGAGAACGTGGACGCCGTTGTGGTGAACACCTGCGGATTTATTGACTCCGCAAAGGCAGAGGCCATTGACACGATACTGGACCTTGCCCAGGGAAAGGCAGCCGGAAGCATTGGAAAGATAGTTGTCACAGGCTGTCTGGCAGAGAGATATAAGGACGAGATTTTAAAGGAGATGCCGGAGGTTGACGCCGTGTGCGGCGTGGGCAGTTTTTCCGACATTGTGGATATAGTAAAAAGGACGCTTGAGGGGGAGCGCGTCACGCGCTACGGTGATATTGACGCGCCGGAACGGGAGACAGGCAGAGTGCTGACCACCTCACCTCTCTGGGAGTACATAAAAATTGCTGAGGGCTGTGACAACAGGTGCGCTTACTGTATTATTCCGTACCTGCGGGGAAGGTTCAGAAGCCGCAGGGTGGAGGATATTGTGTCGGAGGCACAGCTTTTGGCGGAAAACGGCATACGCGAACTCATTGTCGTGGCACAGGATATTACGCGATACGGCCTTGACATATACGGCGAGCGCGCTCTCGCGGGCCTTTTAAAATCCCTGGCGGAGATACAGGGGATAGAGTGGATAAGACTTCACTACCTGTACCCTGACGAGATTGACGATGAGCTTATTGATGTAATCGCAGGTGAGCCGAAGATACTGAAATACCTTGACATACCAATTCAGCACATAAATGACAGAATACTTAAGACAATGTGCCGCAGAGGGACGGGAGAGGAGATACGCTCGCTTTTAAAAAAACTGAGGGAGCGCATACCCGGTGTCGTGCTTCGTACAAGCCTTATTGCCGGGCTTCCCGGAGAGGGAGAAGAGGAGTTTGAGGAGCTGTGTGATTTTTTGCGGGAGGCAAAAATTGAGCGGGTTGGCGTGTTCCCCTTTTCGCCTGAGGAGGGTACTCCGGCGGCGAAGATGTCTTACCCTGATGAGGACACCGCGCGGCGCCGTGCAGAGGCGATAATGGACATTCAGGACGGCATTATGGAGGAATTTAACGCCTCACGCATAGGGAAGGTGACCCGTGTCCTGGTGGAGGAGTTTGACGGGACATATTACTCCGGACGGAGTTTTGCAGAGTCTCCAGACATTGACGGCCGCATAATGTTTACGTCCGACACCCTGATAACAGGCGATTTTGCCGACGTTGTTATAACCGACATAATAGACGGAGAGCCCTTCGGAAAGACGTATGAGGCGGCGGACTGAAGATATGTCCGCATTTATGTTTTTCCCGGCTGCCCTTTGCCGCGGAGGCTGGCCGGAGATTTATAGTTTAAAGGCGGCAGAATGGAGACTGTTATGAATACCGCAAACAAGCTTACACTTTTGAGAGTTTTTCTTATACCTGTATTTCTTATAATACTGTATTGGGGATTTCCCGGCAGCAATTACGCAGCTATGGCAGTTTTTATAATTGCAAGTATTACAGATTTTATAGACGGATATGTGGCCAGGCACTATAATCAGGTGACAACTCTCGGAAAATTCCTTGACCCATTGGCGGACAAGGTGCTTGTCTTTGCGGCCATAATATGGTTTACTTCAATTGGAATGTTTCCCGCATGGGCGGCCGTTATTGTCGCGGCCCGGGAGTTTGCCGTCACAGGACTGCGCCTGATTGCCGTTGGTGAGGGGCGTGTAATTGCCGCGGCTAAATCCGGCAAGGTAAAGACGGCCTGTACAATGGTGTGCCTTATAATAATGTTTTTTGCCATTCCGGATTGGGCAGTTTATACCTGTGTAGGGATTATTGTGGTGACTACGCTGTATTCAGGCGTCGAGTACTTTGTTAAAAACAGAGATATAATGAAAATGAAATAAGTTTGGAGATGGATTTGTGGAGTTTCAGCCGCTTACACTGGAGCACATCGAAATTGTGCGTCCGTATTTTGGAGATAACGAAAGCCGAATTTGCGACTGCACCGTTGGCGGCACTTTTTTCTGGCGTGACTATTTTAAAACGTGGTTTGCCATGGAGGAGGGAGTGCTGTATCTGAAGGTAAAGGACCTTATGGGGAGAGTGGCGTTTGTCTGCCCGATGGGGTGCCGGGACAGCAGGCCGGTATTTAAAATTTTGGACTACTGCAGGGAGCGCGGCTATGTGCCGGAGTTCTGTATGGTGCCGGAGGAGAATATAGGAAAGCTTAAAGAGATTTTGCCGGACAGTGAGGTGTGCACTGACAGAAGCTGGTATGACTATCTGTATTTAAGTGAGAACATAAAAAATCTGCAGGGCAGAAAATACTCAGGACAGAGAAACCACATAAACAAGTTTTCACGCCTGTACCCCCAGTGGACCTTTGAGGAGATAGGAGAAGAGGACCTGCCAAGAGTACGGGAGTTTATTGAGGACTTTATTAGAGCTGAAAATGAACAGAAGAATTCGGAAACGCTTATAGAGGGAAACAGCAAAATACTTGAACTTATCGACAACTATGGTGTATATAAGATGTGCGGGGGTATGCTGTGTGTGGACGGCAGTATTATAGGGGTTTCCTTTGGCGAGGTTGTGGGGGACACCCTGTTTGTGCACATTGAGAAGGCCGACAGGAGTTATGAGGGGTCGTATCCTGTGCTTGTCAGGGAGTTTGCGAGGAGATTTGCCGTAGAAGGCGTGACATACATAAACCGCGAAGAGGACGACGGCGACGAGGGACTGCGTACCTCTAAGATGTCTTACCACCCGGAAAAGCTGCTTCAGAAATTTGCCCTGCGGGTAAATCAGAACTGAGCTTTATATTGCTGTATGGTTTCGTATATATGCGAGCCATGGATTTAAATTACTTGGCAATACTATTGTGGGCCAGCGCCCGCTTAACTTAGAAAGGAATGATAATTATGGCAATGGTAGTACCCTCCGCCTGCAATGACGCACAGGTAGGCGACATCGCAAAAGTAGTTTTGATGCCCGGCGACCCTTTAAGGGCAAAGACCCTGGCGGAGAATTATCTCGAAAACCCCGTGTGTTTTAACACCATAAGAAACATGTACGGCTACACCGGCACATACAGGGGCAAGAAGATCTCCGTCATGGGCAGCGGAATGGGAATACCCTCTGCCTGCCTTTACGAGTATGAGCTCTTTACCTGGTACGGCGTTGAGGCTGTTATCCGCATAGGAAGCGCCGGGGGCGTGTCTGAGGACGTAAAGTGCCGTGACCTTGTAATCGCCATGTCCGCCGCAACAAACTCTAATTATTCCGACCAGTACCGTTTCCCGGGAATACTGCC